>JALNYO010000008.1 GCA_023229765.1 Syntrophales bacterium
GTTTATGATACCGTACGAGTTATGAACAAAGCAGTGGGAGGAGGATCTACTCTACAAATCATGCTCTCTGGCATCAGGTGAAACACAGATTCTCTCCTCCCATTTTACCCCGGCGTCCCAGGGTAGTATACAACATTCTTGGCCCCATGAGAACACAAGGTAATACAGAATTCGGCAAGACATATTGGATGGGATTTAAAGACCGAAAAACAGCACTTGATGACTTGCTTTTGAACAACTTAGAATTCACACATACGGCAACAAACATTTCCGAGAGAAATATTTATGCGAATTATAAAATAATCTTTCAGACACTTGAAGAGAAATTCCCGACACCGCATAAACTACAAAGATTTATTTCTTATTTAAGGCACAGGATATTTTTGATAGAAATAGAAATTGACAAAGACAAAGATGTTGCTATGGTTTTTGAAGTAATAAATGACCGTGGTGTTCCACTAAAACCTTATGAAATATTAAAAGGCAAAATTTTAAGTCAGATTGATATTAACGACCGAGAGAAATACATTGATATTTGGGAAAAACAAATTCGGAAAATTGAAGAATACGGAGAGCATGAGATAGACAATTTTTTCGGTTTCTATTTTAGAAGTAAATATGCTGAAAATGCTGAACAGTATAATACGCTTGACAAAACACGCTATCATAAATCAGTTTTTACTGACGAGTATGAGGCAAAGATTGGTTTGAAAAATAATGAAGGCAATGCGAGATTATTTGTAGAAAAAACACTCCCATATTTCGCAGACCTGTATATTACTCTACTTAAATATTACCATGATTACGACAAGGAATATGAATTCATTTATTTCAATGGCTTGAATGATATGGACGGACAATTTGTTTTGACATTGTCCTCAGTTGGCATTGACGATCCCGAAAGAGATGGGAAAACAAAACTCATACCTAAATATTTTGACAAACTGTTTGTTCTTTCTAATTTGACTGATAATCACAAGCCAAATGAATTTTATCCAAATATTATTGCACTCAACTCATCCATAAGAAACCAAAATATTGAAATTGCAAAAAATAATTTTGACGAGCAATTATTATCATTGGTGAAGAAAAAACACGAGAGAGAAAATTTAGATGAAGCATTCAAATACGAATTTTTCAAAAATGTTGGTTACAATAATTTAGGCAGAAACTTTTTGAGATATTTCTTTGCCCGAATAGACCATTACATAAGTGATTTTTCAGGCATCCCACAATACGGAACATATAAACAGTTGGTTGTTCAGACGAAAGGTGGCGATGTTTATCATATTGAACATATTTTGACAAATAGAGAAGAAAATGAAAAACTTTTTGGAGATGAAGAAGAATTTAATCTGCAAAGAAATAGGTTGGGTGACTTATTACTACTCAAAGGCAAGGACAATCAATCGTCTAATGATGAACTTTATTATGACCCCAAAGCGGAAAGCGACAAACTTAGAACATATAATGTGATTGGGACTTATTTCGCAAGGACGCTTTTACCTGACATGTATAACAAAAAAGTGGGGTTCAAAAAGTTTATTGAAGAAAATAATTTAAAATTTAAGCCGTATCCAGACAATTATACAAAAACCGAAATTGAAGAAAGACATCAATTACTATACGACCTTTCAAAAAGAATATGGGTGATAGGGACGGCATCAACTTGACAAGGTTAGGGAAAAAATCTAATCAATCCAGCCGACCGCAAAAAGCGCGGCGGCTGATTTTTGGCGTTGGGGGAGAAAGATAAATGGTCACGGCGGCCCTCGACCGAGCCGCTCAATGGGGTGAAATTCTGATGTGAAAATGAATGATGGTGTCGCTATATCGTTAATCATATAATTGTGATAAGTCACTTCACTGCACTAAAGTGGTTTGCAGATAGGAGCTGATCTAAGGGGTGGCACGGCCGAACAGCCGGAAATCGTGGAGCTGAAGATAGTGGACGCTATGTAAAAAATCGTCCCTTTTTCTGCTGTGTCCTTCGGTAAAATCTATGAATAGACAAATAATACTATCAAACGCAACTGTTCTTATTCATTCGACAATGCAGATTTCTTGGCATCTACTCTATTCCGGGATCAGGCGGGCGACTGAAGCTTCAAGCAAGAGCAAATCTGTATATAGCTGGTGATTCCGGTGAAATCGGCCAGTAGTTCCGGTTCAAATCCTATGATGGAAAATTGATAGAAAAATAGCCTTTAGTGGTTCTAAAAAATAGTGTATACTGCTAACATATAATGTGTCTGGTGAGATGATCATTGCAAAGTCATGGAGGGTAATATGAAAAAATTTCTGTTATGCATTATGATGTTATTTGTAACTGTATCCTCATGGGCTCAAGACCCCATTGATATCAAGGGGTGGAATAATACGTCTTGGGGAATGACTGAGGAGAACATAATACAATTATTTGGAGGGAAAATAACCAAATTTGCAAAACAAGAGGTTGATGATGGGAAATTCTATCGTAAAATTAGTCTTGATAACTTTAATATAGATGGTGTTAATTTTAATGCGGTTTTTGAAATGGGATCAGTGGATAATAGACTAAGACGCGTTCGTCTTATATGTGATCCTGCCATATCTCTACATTTTAGTAAATTTGAACAGTTATTAACTAGTAAGTATGGTCAACCTAAGAGTAAAGATGAGACTCGCACCGATAAATCCGCTTCATGGATGCTTCCCTCTACAAAGATAGATCTGGATTATAGTCACCTGAGTATTGGGGGTTACATAATGAATATTATTTACACCGATCAAAGTACCGTGAAAGAAAGTTCAGATAAATTATAGTGTTGATTACATAAAATGCGATCCCCGTCACCGCGTGATCCTATTATCTGATCCGGTAACGGTTGTTAAGTGGAGATTCCGGACCAAACCGGCCACCTGTTCCGCTCCAAATCGGCCACTGATTCCGCGATATTCAGGGGACATAATACCCATTAAAGTCATTGACCTGCTGATTAATCTGTATTGTCCCCCGGTGGTATAACAATCGAGGCTGGTTCATAATTTATCAAGTTTATTCCGCTGAAATCTGCCGGTCGTTCCCTATTGAAAAGGCAAGCAACAATACAGAAAAGGAGCATGTCACATGACAAAATCCGATTTAATCCGTGTGGCGGTTTTTGAAGGGAAACATATTCGTAAAATCATGCATTTGGACGAATGGTGGTTTTCTATAATTGATATTATTGAGGTGTTGACGGGGAATGACAGGCCTCGTAAGTATTGGAATGATCTTAAAAAAAAGTTGACTTCAGAAGGTTATGTTGAAGTGTCCGAAAAAATCGGACAGTTGAAAATGATAGCCCCCGACGGCAAGCTGCGCCTCACCGATTGCGCCAACATTGAGACCATGTTTCGTATAATCCAGTCAATTCCCTCGCCAAAGGTTGAACCGTTCAAGCAATGGCTGGCAAAAGTCGGCAGGGAACGGCTTGAGGAGATCGAAAATCCTGAGCTTTCCATGGAGCGGATGCAGGCGCTGTATGAGAAAAAAGGGTATCCGAAAGAGTGGATTGACAAACGGATGCGAGGGATTGCCGTTCGCCAGGATCTGACCGACGAGTGGAAAAATCGTGGAGCCAAGACCAGTCTGGAATATGCGATACTGACTAACGAGATCATGCAGGGGGCTTTTGATCTGAAGGTGGATGAATACAAACAGGTGAAAGGATTGGCGCGGGAGAACCTGCGCGACCATATGACCGATATTGAGCTGATTCTGACCATGCTTGGCGAGGCAACCACCACCAAACTGCATCGTGATCGGGATTCCCGGGGAATCGACCCGCTGCAGCAGGATGCCCAGGAAGGCGGCGCGGTTGCGGGCAGCACCCGCCGGGACATTGAAAAACGATCCGGCAAACCAGTGGTGACGGGTGATAATTTCAAGGGGCTGACCGGTAAAGGGAGAAAGAGAATAACGTAGGGATGTCGGGTAGGGGCACATTGCCAAGGTAAGGAGCTCACCGCCAAACGTCAGGAGCTCGATCCCAAACGTCAGGAGTCCGGCTTGCCAATAAGGACAGGCAGCAGCAGAATGTCTCAAGGAACTGGAGAGAATCGGGATTCTGAAACCTCAAAAAATAGGCAAGGAAACGCTTTTTCTGAACGTGAATCTATATGGACTACTGTCAAAATAACATGTCGATGACATCGACATGAAACAATAGCGTGTCGATTTTTGTTTATTTTGTGGACACGTTTTCCGGGCTTGGCCCCCGGGAGTATGATTAAAGTTTCGGCAATTTTATCAGACGTATTCATCTCGTGAGCCAACAATTCTATCCCCGATGGGGAGAGAATTGACAACCACCGGAAAAAGCTACCCGACGGGTAGCGAATTGGAATGGGCGCAATTAAACAACCCGAATTTTAATTCCATCGAATTCGATGGAATTAAAGCCAGGCAGAAGGTCGAAAGGAGTTTCTCAACCATGAGCAAGGAAATAGGGAAAACCGCCGGAGGTCATATTTCGCCTTTCGAGCGGATCAAGCGTACGAACGATGCAGGTATGGAATTTTGGTCAAGCCGCGACTTTGCCGGAATATTGGATTACGGCGATTATCGCAATTTTGAGGGGGTAATTGAGAAGGCCAAGTTGTCTTGTTTCAATAGTGGTTACCGTATCGAAGACCATTTCGTTGACGTCACCGAAATGGTCGCCATCGGTAGCGGTGCGGAACGACCTGTTAAAACCATCCTCCTGTCCCGCTATGCCTGCTACCTGGCTATTCAAAACGCCGATCCTAAGAAAGAGATTGTGGCGCATGGTCAAACCTATTTCGCGATCCAGACACGTCGGCAGGAATTAGCGGACGGGCGCGTCGAGGATGAGCGACGGGTTCTGTTGCGTGAAGAGATTCGGCGTCATAACGTTCAGTTGGCCGACGCGGCCAAGGGCGCGGGCGTCATCGAACCCATTGACTACGCCATTTTTCAAAATCACGGATACATGGGGCTTTATGGCGGACTGAAACAGGAGGACATTCACCGTCGGAAAGGTTTGAAAAAGAGCCAGAAGATTCTGGATCACATGGGCAGCACGGAACTGGCGGCGAACCTGTTTCGCGCGACCCAGGCGGAGGAAAAACTGCGCAGGGACGAGGTGAAGGGGAGAGACGCCGCGAACCGGACGCATCGCGAAGTCGGCGCAAAGGTGCGGCAAACCATCCGGGAATTGGGCGGCACGATGCCCGAAGAATTGCCGGTGGTTGAAAGCATCAAGAAGATCGAGACCAAACAGCGCAAGCAACTCGGCACGACTGAGACGCCCGCAAAGAAGAAAAGCTAGGACAAATAAAGGGAACGGTTGTATAAAAAACGTTAATTGCTGCCTGTTTCGTGTTAAATTAACGATGTTTTGACAAATATCAGTTAACCATGTATGGTTTTTTTATGGCAACAACGAATCCCGTAAAAAACATTCTCAAAGACCTTAAGGCCGAATACGACCGGCTTGCCCAGGGCAAAGAATCTTTACTGGCAATTATTGATGAAGCCGAGCTTTCGGAAAGCGTTTTCAATTCCAACGCAATCGAGAATTCGACACTGACGCTTAAGGAGACGGAGCGCATTCTGCTGGAGATGGAAGTTTCCCGTCATGTCTCAGTGCGGGAAGTTTTTGAAGCAAAAAATCTCGCCCGGGTGATGGAATATACCAAAAGCAAAGCGCAGGCAGCGGAACTTTCTCTGGAGATGATTCTGCTTCTGCACAAAATGCTGATCGGCAATATCAACGATGAGATTGCGGGGCGTTTCCGCACCACGGGCGAATACGTCCGTGTGGGAACCCATATCGCGCCGGCGCCTGAACAGGTTGTACAAATGATGGAGACAATTCTGCGGGAATTTGCCGCCGACCACATTAATTACTTTACCGACAAGATCGCAAAATTCCATCTTGATTTTGAAACAATCCATCCTTTTTGCGATGGCAATGGCAGAATGGGTCGCGTAATCATCAATTTCCAGCTCAGGCGCCTGGGTTTCCCCGGCATCATCATTCGGGATAAAGAGAAGCGGGTTTATTACGCCTCGTTTAATGAATACAGCAAAGCAAAAAATGCCAAAACAATGGAGAAGATTGTCACCCTCGCTCTGACGGAGTCGCTGCACAAAAGAATTACCTATCTGCGCAGCGAGAAGATAACCACGCTTGCCGATTGCGCGAAAACGGGCCGGAAATCGATCAACACCCTGCTTAACGCCGCCCGACGACAGACGATTCCGGCTTTCCGTGAAAAAGGTGTTTGGAAAATTGGCGTTTAGGGTGAATTGGGGACAGCCATTTATTTACGGTGAAGTAATCAGTGGCTGTCCCTCGTATCATAAAGGGGACCGGTATGAACCAGGTCGATTTAACCACGAAACACACAAAACAGGCGGATGAACGTTCTCTGCTTGATCGTGTCGTCCTGATTTTAGAGCAGGCTTGCGCCAATGTGGTCAGGGCGGTCAACAGCAGTATGGTGAAGGCCTATTGGCTGATTGGACGAGAAATAGTACTTGAGTTGCAAGCGGGCGATGAACGGGCGGAGTATGGCAAGCAGGTGATTGAAAATTTGTCGGAGCGCCTTACGAAAAGATATGGGAAGTGGTCCCTATATTACCGGATACTGCGGCTGCCGGCCCTCCAGCACATCTATGACCCCTTGGGCCACCATCGTCGCCATATTGTACAGGCTCTCTTCGGTCATCGCACAGAAATGCGGCGTAACGATTACGTTTTCCATGTGCAGCAGAGGATTTCCTGGCCGCGGCGGCTCCGGGTCATAGACATCGAGGGCCGCGCCAGCGATCTGCTTTCTTTGGAGCGCGTCAATCAGCGCAGCCTCATCTACTACGGTGCCGCGCGCCGTGTTGATCAGGTAGGCCTCCGGCTTCATCAGGGCCAGCATGCCCGCATCGAGCAGATGGCGCGTTTCCGCGCCTCCGGAACAATGAATGTTGATAAAATCGCATTGGGGAAGCATCTCCTTTAGACAAGACATTTTCTGCACTCCGTAACCGGAGAGCGTATCCTCATCCACGTAGGGATCATAGCCCAAAACGCGCATGTTGAAGGCCGCTTTCATTCTCTTCGCTACGGAGGAACCGATTCGGCCGACCCCGACCACGCCCAGCGTTTTTCCCCATAGATCGGCATTGATCAGCCCTTTTTGACGAGTCAGGATCGACATGGTCACTGTGTCGCTGAGCAGTTGTTCGGATTGCATCGCGGCATGTGCTTCAACGATTTTTCGCCCGAGACAGATGATAAAGCCGATGGCAATCTCCACCACGCTTTCCGTATTGGCAGCCGGGGTGTAAACGACCGCTATCCCCAAAGCGGCAGCCGCGGCGATATCGACGGTGTCATAGCCCACGCCATGCCGCCCGATCACAGCAAGCTGCGGCGCTGCTTCCATGATCTGCCGGGTAATCTTCGTATTCCTAACCACGAGGGCGTTGCAATCGCCGATTGCGCTCAGGATGCCTTCAAGATTTTGCGGCTGCGGATAGACCAGCTCCGCCTTTTTTGCCAGCATCGCCTCCCCTGCCGGGTGAATCCTCTCTACCAATATAATTTTGTTCATAAAAATTCCTCTGTTTGCATTTTTGAATCCCATCAATCATGGTTTGGCTTCCCGCATTTCGAATTCACGGTCCAAAAGCAGGACGGCCACCTCATCCCCCACGGAAACGAAGCTTCAGGCGCCATGAATATCAGCCCGTTTCCCTGAATCAGCGAGGAAAGTCGGCCGGAACTCTGATTGCCGGTGGTGGATATTTCACAGTAAAAACAGGGTTTCGCCCTTGAAAAAAATCGAAATGCCGTCCCCGACGTTCAACTGCAATTTTTTCAATACATAATCGGGGACTTCAATCTCCACAACGGTTACGCTTCCCGCAGGCATGAACAGCAGGGTATGGGAGGCGCCCTTGAGCAGGATGCCGGTCAGGATTCCGGCAAGCAGGTTCTCCTGAGAATGACTCGGGCGATCGGCTCTCAGCACCATGACATTTTCCGGTCTGATCCCCAATGTGCAAGGGGCGCCTATTGCGGGAGGTCGTAAGCGAGCGGCGCTCATTGGGATGGTCAGTTCCACTCCCAGCGAATCACAGGCGACATGCAGCGCCGATGCGGTCAGCGCTTTCACCCGACAGACAAAGATGTTGCCAATGCCGAAGAACCGGGCCACCTCTATATCCGCCGGTTTCTCGTAAACATCCCTCGCCGTCCCGGTCTGGCGGATGGCGCCGTCGATCATGACCGTGACCCGCTCGCCGAGGAAAAAAGCCTCCTCCATATCGTGGGTCACCATCAGTACGGTAAGCGAAAAGCGTTTCTGCAGCTCCTTGAGCAGATACCAGAGCTCCCGCCGCAGCCCCTGGTGCAACGCCGAGAACGGTTCGTCCAAGAGCAGATGATTGTTGCCGGCGGCGATCGCCCTGACTAAGGCAACCCGCTGCCGCTCGCCTCCGCTCAGATTCTTGATCGACCGCTGCATCAGCTCCTTGATGCCGACGGTCTCGATCAGCATCTCCACCATCCGGCCATGTTCCGGGTCTTTGACGCCCTTCATCCGCAGGCCGTAGAGGATGTTGTCCTCCACCGTTAGATGGGGGAAAAGCGCCAGATCCTGGGGGACATAGGAGATCCCTCGCTTTTCCAAAGGCTGGTATGTGATCTCTCTGCCGGAAAGCAGGATGCTTCCCCGCGAGGGTCTTCTCAAGCCGAGGATTGACTCCAGCAGCAGCGTTTTGCCGCTGCCGGTGGCGCCGACAATGACATGACAGCTCCCCTGATCTACCTTAAGTGAGATGCCGCTGAGGGAGAAATTCCCCGCTTGCACCGCAACGTCCCTTAACTCAAGCATGCATCCCCTTTTGGCCGATCAGCCTGACCGCATACAGGGTGCCGACGCCGATTGCCGTCATGATGAGGATCAGCACGACGGTTCCGTCGATATCGGCGGTGGAAAGCTTCATGAAGATCGCCACAGGCAGAGTTTCGGTTTTCATCGCCATCGTCCCGGCCAGCGTAATGGTGGCGCCGAATTCCCCCATGGCCTTCGCCCAGGAGAGGATAAACGCCGCAATCAGCCCCCGTCTGCACAAGGGCAGGGTAATATTGAAAAAGGCGGCGGCGGGAGAAGCGCCAAGGGTGCGCGCCACATCTTCGTAGCGCCTGGGGATCTCGTCCATCGCCGCCTTGGTCAGGCGGGTAGCGACGCCGAGCGTTGTTACGAACTGGGCAAGGATAATCCCGTTGCTATCGAAAACGAACTGCATCCCGCGGGTCTGTATCCAGTTTCCGAGCGGGTTGCTGAAGAAAATCAGGAGCATCGCGCCGAGGGCGGCGGGAGAGACGATCAGCGGCAGTTCCAGGATGGTGTCGATGGCATCCTTTCCCGGGAAGTCGCAGCGCGACAGTGCATAGGCTGACGGGACGGCAAGGGCGGTGGCAAGAAGCGCCGCCACGGTCGCCGAAAAGACGCTGAGGCGGATGGAAAAGAGCGTTCTTTCCGCAAGCAGGGTCTCCATAAACAGCCCGCCCCGGTAAAAATAAAACAGCGACAGCACCAGCACGGCAAAGAGCGCGAACGTGCTGAACGCGAAAAGAATCGAAACCCGGCGCAGGCTCATTTGGGTCGCCATTCCGCCGGCAGCGCATATTCGCCGCCGACCGGCTTTTTGGCGCCGATCCAGGCGCTCGCCTCTTCGGGAGACATGAAGTAATGGTACTTGCGATAGATCGCCTTTCCTTCTTCGGAAAGGAGAAAAGCGATAAACTGTCGGGCGCGCGCCTGGTTTTTGCTGTAGGATGCCAAGGCAACCGGGATATAGCCGATGCGTAATATTTCGCTTTTCTTCAGCGGGATGGTTTCAATCCGCGCCGGATCCCAGTGTTGAAAGACGCTCCAGCCGAGGACCGCATCCACCGCTTTCAGCGAGATGGCCGTGGCGGTTTTCTCGCAGCTTTCCGTGTAGTTTACCAGATTCTTTTTGAAGGCGGCCTTCTCGGCCGGGGAAAACTCCTTCTCAATGGTTTCCACCGCGTAGAGTCCGACGCAAACCCCTTCGGGATTGGCGATGGCCACCCTGATCCCCGGTTTGGTCAGGTCGCGGAGGTTATGAATTCCCTTGGGATTTCCCTTCTGCACGTTGATAGCCTGGACAAGGTAAGCCACCTTTTGCTCGGTTTCGGCAACAATCGCCCCTTTTTTCCTGGCAATCTCCATGAAATCCGATGAACCGGGAAAGTAGATGTCCCCCCTTTGGGCGAGCATCATCTGGGAAAGAACGAACCCCGAGCCGCCGAAAATAAGATCAACCCCGAGCCCGGTCTTTTTTTCAAAGGCAGCGGCCGCCTCCTCGGTCGGGGGCTGACTGGCGGCGCCGGCAAAAACCAGCAGGTCTTCTCCGGCATGGGCATTTGCACAAAAACCGGGCAGAGCCGATAAAAACAAAGCCGTCAACAAAACCAATCCATAACGCATGGATCATTTCTCCTTTCGCTGGTCATTCCCTGGATTAGGGAAGCTCCCTCCGCGAACCCGCGGGCAGGGTACGACCTGCAAGTCACCTCTTTACCCGTTATAACAAAACCGCATAACGGCGGTCATAAAAAAAGCTCCCGGAACTTGTCGTCGATCAGCTCCTTCATTCCCCGTTGCAGCGCGGTGAATTTATCCAGCATCAGCACCGCCTCGGGGGTTAGGGAAGAGGCCCCTCCGCCAACCCCCCCTTTTTGCCGGATTACCAGGGGTAAACCGAGTCGCTTTTCCATGGCATCAATGTACGTCCATACCTTGCGGTAGGGAATCCCCATCTCCTTCGCCGCAGCATTGATCGAACTTCCTTTCTGAATCAGGCGCAGCAACTCTTCTCGCCCCCGGCCGAAAACCGGCTCGCCGTCGATCTCCAGCCAGATTTTGGAGCGCACCTGTAGTGGGGACGCGGGGTCTCTCATTTCAGAAATTTCTCCTCGATAAAGTCAACGACCGCTGCCGCATCGTTAAGATCGAGCACCGGTACGTCGAGGGCGAGCGGCTCATCGCTTGCCACCGCCAAAAGCGTCGGATCGTTCTCCTCCCCCCGGCAGATCAGCGTGGCGCTCCGCTCTTGACGGTGCAGCTCGATTTTCGGCAGCGAACCATGTTTGAATCCCTCGGTCAAAACGATATCCACGTCGGTGCAGTAGGACTCGAGAAGTTCCGCAAGCGGCGGGGATGAGGAGTGTTTTTTCACGAGCGCCAGTTTTTCGGGAGAAGAGATCAGCATGATGTCGGCGCCGGCAGCGGCCAGGCGATAGCTGTCCTTCCCCGGGTGATCAATGTCGAAACGGTGGGCGTCATGCTTGATAACGCCCACCCGGTAGCCTCTCTGCTTCAACTGGGCGATGACCTTTTCCATCAGGGTCGTCTTGCCGGTGCCGGACTTTGCTACAAACGAAAGCGCCTTTACGGTCATGTGCAATCTTCCTTTCTGATTTTTTCGAACTCTTCGGGTGTATTTACGTTCGCAAAAGATTTTCCATTGCTGTTGAAATCAGCTATTTCTTCATCTGTTACATATCTCACCCTAATCCGGGGATAATAAGCGTACGCGCAGAAGTTGCCGCTTTCCAGAAGCGCCCGGATCGGCTCAAGGCAGCTTTTGGCGTAAACGGCGAAGAGCGGTTCCAATCCGCGCGCGGTACTTGGAACGACTGCGTCGAATCCCTCCCGGAGCGAACAGAGGATGAGGAGTATTTCCCGGTTGGGAAAGGGGAGATCGCAGGCGGAGACAAAGATATGCTCCGTTTCCGCGTAATAGAGCGCCGTATAGAGCCCTCCCAGAGCGCTGCCGGGATAGATGTCCGGCAAGACCGGAAGCTTGTACCCGGTGAAGCGCTCCGCTCTGTCGCCTGCCAGCACAACCCTTGCGAAACTTTCTCTGAATAAATCCAGCGCTTGCTCGAACAGGGGTTTGCCGGCAATGGGCAGGAAGGCCTTATCGCATCCCATGCGGCGGCTCTTTCCTCCGACCAGGATGACGCCGGTTATGTCACGGCGGAGGCCCTGATCCGTGAACGCCTCTTTATAATAGTTTTGCCTGCCAGCACCCTTATCGGAAAGGGCCGTCCGAACAGCACACATAATCCGCACCTTGGATGTTTTCTTCTTAGTGGATTTACAAAAGCCGAAGCCTTATAACAAAAACGCACAACGGACGGCAACAAAAAAATTACTTGATAGATTCGTAAATACTCAGGTTGTTTAGACTGTCTTATGTTAGGACTGCGCAAAGAACGAATCAATGACCCCAACCCACCTAAACACAGAGCGCTGAACGGTTAATTTTTTCTTGACTTTTGCGTTTTCAAATAGGATAGACTCCGCCTCTCAAACCGATTGCACCCCAAGGGGTCGTTTTAGCAACCAATTTGCGAATATGAAGGAGGATTAATGAGTAATTACGATAATATGTCAACGGGGCAGATTCTTGAAGCTGGCGCCCGGCAGGTACCTTCGAAGGTAGCGGTAATAGATGGGAAACGTCGCGTTACCTATCAAGAGCTGAACAACCTTGCGGACGCATTTGCCGCGAGCCTGGCTGACCAGGGATTCAAAAAGGGCGACCGGGTTGTCATGTATATGAAGAATTCCCTGGAATTCATCGTCATTTTTTACGCCCTCCAGAAGCTTGGGGTAATTGTGGCCTGGGCTAATCCCAGTTACCGAAAAACCGAGGCTCATTTTATCCTCTCCAACTCGGAGGCGAAGGCGGTTTTTGTTTTCAAGGAATGGGAAGGCTATAACTATCTCGAAGCTTTACTGGAACTAAAAAACGAATTGCCACTGCTCCAATCCATTTTTGTGGTGGGAGAAGCAGAGGTTGCAGGGGTATATACTTTCGACGCCATGATCAAAAATGGTCAGGGAAGGACATATTCAAAACCTGAGATCAACCCTCAAGCAGATCTCTCCATGTTTATTTACACCTCCGGAACAACCGGAATGCCCAAAGGGACCATGATTACCCAGGCCCAGGCGGCGAAAGCAGGGATACAGTATGCCCTCGGCGTCGACGCTTCTTCGGAGGATGTCTTTATCGGCTTTCTGCCCATGTGTCACTCCTACGGTTGCGGCTCCATCCTCATTCAGCCCTTCCTGCTTATGGCCAGCGTTGTTTTGCTGGAAAAGTTCAGTTGCAAGGATGCCTTTGAAATCATTCAAAGGGAGCGCGTCACTCTACAGCTTGGCTCGCCGGCCCACTACCTGATGGAGCTGAATAATCCGGATCTGCACAACTATGACCTTTCCTCCCTCAGGGCCGGCTTGATTGCCGGACAGATTGCGCCGGAGGGACTGATCACCAAAGTGCACAACGATATGGGCGTTTATCTGACCACTTTTTGGGGCGCTTCCGAAGTGGGCCCGGGTTTGGGCATCATCTGTCCTTATCCTTCTCCTCTGGAGACAAGAGAAAAATATATTGGCCTGCCCGTCGCCGGTACAGCCGTGCACGTGGTAGATCCACTGACCAAAAAGGAAATGCCGGATGGGGAAATCGGAGAGCTTGCCTTGTCCGGCTGGCACGTAATGAAGGGGTACTGGAAAAACCCGGAGGAAACGAGGAAGCAGATCGTGGACGGCTGGCTTTTCATGGGCGATCTTGTTTCCAAGGCGGCGGATGGCTACCTCAAAATCCATGGACGCATCAAGGATTTGATCAACCGCGGCGGTTTCAAAATTTCCCCCTATGAACTGGAATCCATTATGATGGAGCATCCCGCTGTGGAGCAGGCGTGCGTTGTCGCCACCCCGAATCCTGTTCTCGGTGAAAACATTTGCGCGTGCGTCATTATCAAGCCGGGGGCAACGTTGAGCCTGAAGGAGCTGCGAGAATTTCTCAAAGGCAAGGTCGCCCCCTTCAAGCTTCCTGACGAACTTTGCCTGTTGAATGACTTTCCCCGTCTCTCCGGGGGCGTCAAGATCAACAAGTTTGGCAAGGGCGGTCTCGTAGAACTGGCTCAGCAGAATGAGAACCGCGAAAAAGCCAGGGCTTAGGGTCTGGATTGCGAGGCCGAACACCCCCTTGACAACAAATAACAGCACTTGTATAGTACGGCGCAAAAAAGGAGTCTCTTACCAATCAATTTTTAATCGCACCATTAGCTAAGAAAGGAGTATGCAAAATGAAAAAAGTAACCATTTTTATGATCCTGGCGCTTTTCTCTGTAGTTCTTTTCTCTGCGCACGAAGCAGTTTCGGCGCCGGTAATCGAATTGAAATGGAGCAATTACTTTCCTGTCCCCGCAATGCAATCAAAGATCTGCGAGGAATTTATAAAGGAGATTGAGGCGAAAACTCAAGGCAAGGTGAAATTCTCCTATTTCCCGGCCGGAACGCTGCTGACCGCGCCCAAGATTTACGATGGCGTTGTCCAGGGAATCTCCGATATCGGCTTGTCCAATCTTTCCTATACCTATGGGCGCTTCAATGTGACAGAGCTGCTGGACCTGCCGCTCGGGTTCCCCAATGCGTGGATTGCCAACCATGTGGCGAACGATTTTATCGGAAAATTCAGGCCCAAGGAATGGGACAAGGTTCATGTCCTGGCGCTGCATTCATCCCCGGTCAATGTTATGATGACGGTGTCAAAGCCTGTAAACAAGATGGAAGATCTGAAAGGCATGACAATAAGGGGGCAGGGCTACATTGGCGAGGTGGCAGCAGCCTTGGGTGCTACGCCCAGGGCAATCGCCACGCCTGAGACCTATGATGCGCTGCTCAAAAACGTTATCGGCGGCGTTTATCTGCCCATGGAGACAATGAGGGCCTTCCGGCTGGCAGAGGTGACAAAACATGTAACGGAGTGCTGGCCCGTTGGTCAGGTCTATACATTTTATCTTATTATGAACAAGGATACCTGGAATGGACTGCCGGAAGATGTGAAAAAGGTCTTCAATGAATATCCTTTTGAGGAAAAATTTGCGAACACTTGGAATGCAATTGACATAGACGGAAAAAGCCTGGGGATGGGGAAAAAGCTCAATTTTATCCAGCTTTCGCCGGATGAGGCCAACAGATGGATAAAAGCCTCGGAAACAGTTGTAGAGAAATATGTAAAATCTTTGGTATCCAGGGGTTTTAAGGAAACGGAAGTGCGGGGATGGATAAAGTTTACAAAGGAGCGGATAACTTACTGGACAGCAAAACAGCGGGAGCTCAAGATCAAATCCTCGACAGGACCTGATGATATAAGGATCAAATAGTGAACAGATTTGAAGAATTCGTAAGGGATGTGAGCAGGTACTTTGAATTGGCAGGGGTTGTAGGTTTGCTTGCTATGTTCTTGGTGAATCTGATTGATGTTGTCGGGGCAAAGCTGTTCAAATGGCCCCTCCCCGGGGCCCTTGAGGTAATAAGTTTTTCACTGCTTGTTGCCATAGCCCCTGCCATTGCTCATGGTCTTTTTTTGGGAGTGCATTTGAGGATAGATTTTATTATTCAAAAGTTTCCGAAAACCCTGAGGGGCGTATTGGATACTTTGGTGTCCATCTTTTGCATGATTCTGTTCATTTTAATCTTCTGGAAGGCGTTGGAGTATGGATATTCCCTGCAAAAAGCAGGCGAGATTGGATCTTCATCAAAAATTCCCTTCTTTCCTTTTGCCTATATCCTGGCCATAAGCTGCGTCCCCGCTGTTCTCTACTTTGTTCTTGAAACAATAAAATCTGTAAAGGGGAGACCATGAGCGCAACTTCAATAGGAATAATCGGCATAGTTTTGATCCTTGCCCTTTTTGTTATCAGGATGCCCATTGCTTTTTCGCTGGCTTTTGTGGGCTTTTGGGGAATTTCCTATATTACATCCCTCAAAACAGGGCTGGCCATTCTCCCCCGCGATATTTTCGAGCAGTTAACGTCTTATTCAATAAGCGCTATTCCCATGTTTATTCTTATGGGATATTACGCCTTTTCTGCAGGGCTGGGCGCAAGGTTGTATGAGGCCGCTTATAAGGTTATGGGACACATCAGAGGCGGACTTGCCATAGCGACAATCTTCGCCTGCGCCGCCTTCGGCGCCATCTGCGGCTCCTCAACGGCGACCGCGGCCACAATGGGTAAACTTGCCATCCCCACCATGAAAAAATATGGCTATAACGATGCCTTGTCCACCGGCTGCGTCGCCTGTGGAGGGACGCTGGGGGTGCTTATCCCTCCCAGCGTCATCTTTCTTATCTATGGCTTTATGACAGAGCAGTCAATCGGGAAACTCTTTATCGCCGGAATTCTTCCTGGAATTATCCTGGCCATTTTTATGAGCGTTGCCGCGTATCTCGTGTGTCTTAAAAATCCAGCCTATGGGCCAAGGGGGCCGAAGGCTGATTTTAAAGACAAGGTAACGTCCATTATTAAGGTATTTGATGTCCTGGTGCTCTTTTTTGTAGTTATAGGCGGCCTGCTTTATGGTTTTTTCACGCCAACTCAGGCAGGGGGAGTAGGGGCTGCAGGCGCCCTCATTATCGGTCTTTTACGAAGAGAGCTGACATGGAAAAGCTTCATTGACAACACGTTGGAGTCGTTAAGGACATCCTGCATGATCATTACCATCATCGCCTGCGCGACAGTCTTTGGTAAATTCATGACCGTGGCACGGATTCCCTTTGCCCTTGCCAGTTGGGTTTCTTCCCTGGCTATCCCGCCCATTTTTACCATCTTCGTTATCCTGTTTATTTACATTGTCGGCGGCTGTTTTATCGATGCCATCCCGCTAATTATCCTTACCATTCCGATTCTTTATCCGATTGTCATCGCTCTCGGCTATGATCCCATCTGGTTTGGCGTCATTATTGTCCTGGTGACCTGCATAGGCGTCGTAACGCCGCCGGTGGGGGTAAACGTCTATGTGGTTAAGGGCATAGCCAAGGATGTGCCTTTAGAAACAATATTCCAAGGCATATGGCCTTTCCTCCTGGCCATGATTCTTACCGCCGTTGTCCTGATCGCGTTCCCATCATTAGCCCTTATCTTGCCTAATCTGGTACAGTAGCAGCGGACAGCATCTCCAATCTTGCGATGAAAGGGAAGGTTAATGAAAACCGCCGGACCGGAGTCGAGTCGGGGATGTTCCTGGACGCGCTGGTGATTTTAATGGAAAAAACCTGCAATCATACAAGCATGATGATATCTGTTTCAAGAAGGGGATGAAGATATGGAGCGGTTCATTTCATCTGACAGAGGTTCCGCTGATTTTGTCAAGAGGAAACTGCATGAATTAATCGTCTTGACGGAGATGAACAAAGAGATTCACTCCACCATGAACATTAACCAACTCTTCCAAATCCTTATCCAAAAAGTTGGCGTGGGCGTAAACTTCGAGCGGTGCCTGCTTTACCTGCTTCAGGAAGATTATTTGCGTTGCGTCGTCTGGATTGATCTGGTCAAACGGGAGAAGGCCTCGATCATAGAGAAACGGGTCGGATTCCGAATGGATGAAAACGCCGTCGAGGTGCAGGTCTTTAAAACGGGAAAACCAATCTATGTGGAAAATGCCTTCCTCGACAAACGGGTAAGCCAAAAAATCTTAAATGTTTCAGGCACAAAGGAGTATGGAGCTTTACCGCTCATTGGTCGCAAAAGCGTTCTGGGAGTCTTGACCGGAGACAAGTTCTACAGCAAAAGTCCCATTCTGCCCGAGGATATGGAGAGCCTGCAATTATTCGCGGGGCATATCAGCCTGGCGATCGAAAACGCGATGCTTTATGAGGAAAAGGAACGATTTAGCATGGTACTGGAAAAGACTGTCCAGGAGCGAACCGCTGAGCTTGTTCGTGCCAATCAGGACATTTCCATGAAAATGACTAAACTATCAAGCCTTTATCAGATGGCGAAACTCCTTGATGACGGCCTTGAGCAAAAGGCTGTTTTATATCAGATTTCGGCGCTGCTGGGGAGTTTGGGATTCGACACTTTTTCTGTAGGTTTATTGCAGGGGAATAACCCGAGAACCGTCTTTGTCAAAAACATAGAAGATAATGATCCCGAATGTTTGGATCTCCCCTTACCGGAAGAAGTTAATGAAGAATTCTGGAAATCCCCGCATGTTTTTCTTATCCATAATAAGCCCCCGGCCACATTGCCTTCAGCCTTTCTTAATTACTGCCGGACACGACAAATCCGCTCTTTCCTTGTGACTCCAATCATTTCTAAAGGAAAAAGAATCGGGGTATTGAAAATTTTTTCTCAAACCCGGGATGCGTTTCCTGATGAACAAAAGGATTTTTTCTACACCTTTGGTCAGCAGGCGGGCGTTGCGCTGGAAAATGCCATTATGTACCAGAAGGTTGTGGATGAAAAAAACCAAATAAAAACCATTTCCGAAAGGATTGAACAGGAAAATCTATATTTGAAAAAAAGGATCAAATCGGAGTTCGTGATCGGTAAAAGTCCGAAGATGATCGAAGTAATGGAGCTGGTGAGAAAAGTAGCGCCAAACCAGACCACTGTAATCATCTATGGCGAAACGGGGACGGGAAAAGAGCATATCGCCAATGCCGTCCATGAAATGAGCCCCCGCAGCGGCCGCTCTTTGGTTAAGGTAAATTGCGCGGCTATTCCCGAAGACTTAATTGAGAGCGAACTTTTCGGGCATGAGAGGGGAGCCTTTACCGGCGCCTATGAAAAGCGGATCGGGATGTTCGAGTTGGCCAATGGGGGCACTATATTCCTGGATGAGATCGGCGATCTTTCCATGAAAACGCAGACGAAACTCCTCAGGGTGCTCCAGGAGCAGGAAGTCCAGCGGATAGGTTCAAAAGTCCCCATCCATGTTGATGTGAGGGTTATTGCAGCGACGAATAAGGATCTGCAAAAAGCGATTGAAGAGCTGAACTTTCGTTCGGATCTTTATTATCGCCTGGCGGTTTTTCCCATTACCCTGGCGCCCTTGCGGGAAAGAAAGGAAGATATCGGAACCCTCCTGGATTTTTTCCTCAATAAATATGCCTATATTAGAAAACGAAAAATGAAGCTTTCTCCCCAAGTGATAGAAGTCCTGTTGGGGTATTCCTGGCCCGGCAATGTTCGCGAACTGGAAAATGTAGTAGAAAGGTTGGTCGTCGTTTCCAGGAATGATACAATAACAGTGGATGACCTGCCCAGGGAACTATGGGCCACCTCAAACATTGCCCATACACAGGCGAAACACTTAAACGAGGCAATCCAGGCGTTCAAAAAAAATATTGTTATTCAGACCCTGACTGCGGCGGGCGGGAAAAAATCGAGAGCGGCAGATATTTTAGGCTTGCCGAGATCTAATTTTTCCAGGCTGCTTAAGTCTTTGAATCTTTAATCAAAAGTGAATTGTCTGGCGCCTATCAGGGGCTGCCTGCACAGGCAATAAGAGCGGTTAAGGAAGGAGAATATGAATACTTTAGAATTGTTCAGACTTGACGGTCGAGTGGCTCTGGTTACAGGCGGCGCCCAAGGGCTCGGGAAGGACATAGCGCTGACTCTCGCGCAGAGCGGCGCATCCTTGATTGTTGCTGACCTGACAATGGCGGAGGAAACGGTAAAACAGGCCGAGGCGATCGGGGCTCGCTGTATTGCGATAAAAGCGGATATTTCCAAGGAGAGCGATGTTGAGAAGATGACGCGGCAGGCAATAGGCGAATACGGAAAGGTCGATGTGCTTGTAAACAATGCGGGGATTTCCCAGCTTAACTACGTACCGACAGAGAATGCCGCACTTGATGAATGGGATAAAGTCATTGCCGTCAATCTGCGCGGGACGTATTTGTGCTGCAAGCACATCGGGAAAGAAATGATCAAGAGCGGCGGCGGCAACATAGTGAACATATCAACCACCGCCGGCATAACGGGCGTAGCGCGGGCGCCTGCCTATTGCGCCTCCAAAGCAGGGGTGCTTCTCCTGACGAAGAGTCTCGCGCTTGAGTGGGCTCGCTACAATATCCGTGTCAACGCTATTGCCCTGCACTATATAGAAACCGCATTATCCGAGGGGTTGAGAGCGTCAGAAAAGGTTTATAAAGGCCTGATAAAACAGATCCCTCTCAGACGTTTTGGCAAGACTTCCGAGATCGTGGGAGTAGCTCTGTTACTGGCTTCGGAGGCCTCGAGTTATATGACGGGCAGCGTTGTCGCTGTCGATGGCGGATATCTGGCTCAATAGTTATTTACTTTATTTTCCATGGTAAGGGCGACAAGAACATAAGGGAAGCAGAAAATGGAGGAAAAAAAGCATGATGCCGCCAATCGCGGCAGCTACCCGGAGGTAACGGGGATTAACCGGGACGAGCATATCGGCATGGTCAGGGAAATCTTTGCGACCATCCCCGGAAGATACGATTTTTTAAACCACCTGCTGAGCCTCCGCCGGGATGTTGCCTGGCGCCGTTTCACAATCAAAAAGATGCGTTTTTTCCATACATATAAGCTACTTGACGTGGCTACCGGAACAGCCGATATGGCAATTGAGGCCGCCCGGATTCATCCGGAAATAACGGTGAAGGGGATAGATTTTGTAGCCGAAATGCTGTTTCCCGGTAAAAGGAAAATAGCCGCGCGGGGGCTTGCGGAGCGGGTTGAGCTGCTTCAGGCAGACGCGACGGTCTTGCCGTTTGACGATGAAAATTTTGACGCGACATCTGTCGCCTTCGGCATCCGCAACATCCCGGAAAGGATAGTCGCTCTGAGGGAGATGCGGCGCGTTCTTGTCCCCGGCGGCAGGGCCTACATCCTGGAATTGAACGCCCCCCAGAACCGGCTCTGGCGAAAAGCATTCGCCCCGTACCTGCTGCGCGTGCTGCCGCGCGTCGCCCGCCTCTTCACGCGCAATCCGGCTGCATATCTCTACCTCGCTGATTCGATAATCCATTTTCCACCGCCGGGGGAGTTTCTTGCGATGATGAAAGAGGCCGGCTTTGTCGAGCTGGAGCACTTTCCGCTGACGCTGGGCATCACTTCCCTTTATGTCGGCAGAAAGCTGTAAAATCCGGTTGCCAGTTGTCGGTTGCCGGTTGCCAGTTACCGGTTGCCGGTTGTCGGTTGTCGGTTGCCGGTTGTCGGTTGCCAGTTACCGGTTGCCAGTTGCCGGTTGCCAGTTGCCAATTGCCAGTTGCCGGTTGCCGGTAACCGTAAACCGTGAACCGTGAACCGGTAACCGTGAACCGTGAACCGGTAACCGTGAACCGTGAACCGGTAACCGTGAACCGTAAACCGGTAACCGGCACCAAAAAGATGCAGGAGGCGATATGACGCGAGATGAAGCGGAAGAACTGTTGAAGACCCATGTGAAAAGCGAACGGATGCTGGCCCACAGCCTCGCCTCGGAGGCGGTTTTACGGGCCCTGGCAAGGCGTCTGGGGAGGGACGAAGAGGCGTGGGGACGGGCGGGCCTCCTCCATGATATCGATATCGAAGATGTCGGGGGGGATCTCAACCGTCATGGTCTCGAGGCTGCGCCAATCCTGAGCAAAGCCGGCGTGGCGGACGAGATTGTCGAGGCGATAAAGATGCACAACGAAACCGCCGCCGGGGAGTTGCGGCATACGGAGCTGCAGCATGCCCTTGCCGCCGGAGAGACGATTACCGGGCTCATCACGGCAGTTACCCTGGTCTATCCGGACAAAAAGATCGCCGGGGTCAAGGTGAAATCGGTGACGAAGCGGATGAAGGAGAAGGCCTTTGCCGCCTCGGTAAACCGGGAGATAATCAGGGAATGCGAAAAAATTGGTCTGAGCCTTGACGAATTCGCCGGCCTGGCCGTTGCCGCGATGCAGGAAATCGCCGACCGCATCGGCCTCTGAATGCCTCAGCCCCGCCGGCTAACCGGATCTCCCCGGCGCTTGGGAAATTCCTCAGCCCCTGATCCGGCGTTTAAGCTCCGCAATGAGTGAGTTGCATATCTGACTGGCATCGGCGACGATCGCCACATCGGCCATTCTCATAATCGGCGCGTTGGGATTTTTATTTACCGCGATGATAAATTTGGCGTTGTTTATGGAAGCTGTATGCTGCATAGCCCCACTAATGCCAAACGAAAACAGTATGTTAGGACGAATCTGCTTGCCCGCCTGCCCGACCATGGCCTCCCGCCCGACCCAGTTTAAATATACCACAGGACGCGTCGCGCCTACTTCGCCGCCCAGCAGTTCGGCGAGCTCGTAGAGCCTGGCAAACTTCTTCTTATTGCCCATGCCGCGTCCCCCGCAAACAACAATCTTCGCGTGCTCTAAATTATCCTCCTTTACCGGACGCCGTTCCACGCTGATAATGCGGATGCGGTCGGATGGCATATTTTCCGGCATCGGCACATTGACAATCTCGGCAGCGCGGGCGGCATCATGGGGAAGTTCCTGGAAGATTCCCGGATGGACGGTTGCCATTTGTGGCCGCCGCTCCGGAATAATGATCTCCGCGATCAGCTTGCCGCCAAAGGAAGGGGCGCGCTGAACCAGCAGACCCGCCTCATCGATGTCGAGGCCGATACAGTCTGCCGTCAGCCCTGTTCCGAGTCGCTTTGCCACATGCGGCGCAAATTCCCGGCCGAAAGCGGTGGCACCGATCAGTATTATCTCCGGCTTTTCCCGTCTGGCCAGTCTCTCCATCAAAAAGGAATAGGTTTCCATGCTGTATTCGGCAAGCCGGGGATTGTCGGTCAGGTATATTCTGTCGGCACCGTGGGAGATATATTCGTTGACGTATTCATCAATCCCGCTGCCGAAGACAATAACACTCACCTCGGCATCGATCTGTACCGCCAGTTCCCGCGCCCGGGAGATTAACTGGATAGTTACGCGATTTTGAAAGTAGTTCCGGTAGTCTCCAAAAATCCAGATGCCTCGTTTTTTTTCGGTCATTTTCAACTCTTATCCGTTTTCAAGTCCTTGCCGATCACGCCGCCGATGCGGTCGTCGAACAGCATGAAAAGCTGATCCAGAATCTTTTTAGTCGTTCCGGTAAGGACAACATTTTCCTTGCCTGCCATCGGCGAATAGACGTTGCGCATTTTGGTGGCAGAACCCTTCGCGCCGATCCAATCCTGATTCAGCCCCAGGGAAGCCGCATCCAGCATGACTATGTCGGATTCAGCAAAGGCCGCCTGAAATCCTCGCATCGATACATAGCGGGGAACGGTTCCACCTGTGTTGATCGTAGCAAGTCCGGGAAGTTCCATCTCCATTGTCTCAATAAAATCGTCCTCGGTGCGGCGCACCCGCGCCTTGTTGCCGGTAATTTCCAGATCATTCACATAGGCAACGCCGGGAATATCGAGCTCCTCGGCAAGCTGAGGGCCAACCTGGGCCGTTGCGCTGTCATTGGTCGAAGCGCCGCACAAAATCAGATCAAATTCGGGGATGTTTTTTTGGATTGCCTTTGCAAGGGTCAATGAGGTCGTATAGGTATCAGAACCTGCCATTTTTCGGTCGGAAATCAGGAACCCCTTGTCCGCGCCCAAGGCGATTGCCTCGCGGAGAACCTCCTCGGCAGAAGGCGGCCCCATAGTAACAGCGGTGATTCTGGCGCCGATTTTATCCCTGATTTTGAGCGCCGCCTCCAGCGCAAACCGGCAGGCCGGGTTCATCATCCCTTCCGCCAATTCGCGCTTAAGACGCCCGGTATCGGGATCCCAAGGAAGTTCCGATACTTGCGGAACCTGTTTGATGCAAACTACCAGCTTCAGCATATCCTAAACCCTTTTGGCAAGCACCTCGCGGGAGATAACAATCCGCTGCACCTCGCTTGTCCCCTCGTAAAGTTCCGTAACCTTCGCGTCGCGGAAGTAGCGTTCCACGGCATATTCCTTGCTGTATCCGTACCCGCCATGAATTTGCACGGCTTTGTTCGCGACGCGCATGGCCATTTCACTGCAGAAAAGTTTTGCCATCGCCGCCGCCTCCCGTAAGGGGCTGCCGGAATCCTGCGCCGCGCAGGCACGGTAAAGGAGAAGTCGCCCCGCATCGATATCCGTTGCCATATCGGCGAGATAATTCTGGATTGTCTGAAAAGAGGAGATAGGTTTCTTAAACTGCTGTCGCTCCTTGGAGTAGAGAACCGAATCATCAAACGCAGCCTGCGCAATTCCCATCGCCTGAGCGGCAATGCCGATGCGGCCGACATTGAGAGATTCCATGCCGATCCGGACCCCTTCGCCTGGCTGGCCGAGCACATTTTTCGCCGGGACACGACAATTTTCCAGATAGATAGAGGAAACCGGGTTTGCCCTCATCCCGCAGAGGTCCTCTATCTCGCCGACGATGAAACCGGGGGTTTCCCTGTCAACTATGAACATCGTGGCACCCCGCCGGGGGTTCTGATAATCGGTGGTGGCAAAGACAAGAGTGGTGCCGCAGATGCCCCCATTGGTCACGAAAATCTTTGTGCCGTTCAGTACATAATCATTGCCCTCGGGTGTTGCACTTGTCTCCACGCCGCCCACGTCGGAACCGATACCGGCTTCCGTCATGCAGTATGCGCCTATCTTCTCACCGCGCACCATTTCCGGCAGGAACCGCTTTTTCTGTTCATCTGTTCCCCAGCGGTTTATCGGATGCAGGCAGATACTGTTGTGAATTGCCAGACAAAGACCAACCGCCGCGCTTACACGAGAAATTTCTTCAATGACGATCGCATAGCTGATCGAGTCCATATCAGCGCCGCCGAAAGTCTTGGGCGCCTGCATGCCGAAGAGGTCAAGGGGCCGCATCTTCTCAATGACTTCCCAGGGAAATCTTGCATCGCGATCGATATCGCGGGCGATAGGGCCGATCTCCGCCTCGGCAAACATACGCAACGCCTTACGGAGCGCCTTGTGTTTCATGGAAGGGTTAAAAAACAACGATCAATACTCCAATCATTTTTTTCTTGGGGCTATGCCGGATGGGGGAACTGTATCGGAAAGTTATATAAATAGCAAGTATCTTATTAAAAAATGTCTTATTAAAAAACAAAAACCTTTCAAAATTTCTTTCCTGCGGCGCTCACGACTGTAAATCTTTTTCGCCGGGCGCCGCCTCGCCGGAAATACCCGATGCCTGCCCCTCGCGCAGGTAATATTTGCCGCCCTCGATCATGCGCACAACATCCTGCCGGACCAGTGCCGACAATGCTTTGGGACGGTAATCACGGAGGCCGACGTGAAAAAGCTCCACCTTGCTGTAGGGAAGCTCCCGCGCCGAAGCCGGATCGAAGGCCTGTTTCTTTCTCAAATCAGCGACGATGGCGTCAGCCGCCCTTTTCATCTTCCAGCCGGTAACTCTTAAGATAAGAATCAGCGCGGCGATCAATAAGAGGAACATGAAGATTGTTTTGACTGTCTCCGCCATATCGGTGCCCCGTCGCAAAAACCAATTTTAATGACTCTCGCATATCTACAACCCCTGACATAAATCACCCGGGTCTTGCTCGCCGCCCCTGCTCGCTTACTTCCGCAGCTACTCGGCCTTCTTTTTCTTTTTTGATTTCGCCTCGGTCGGGGTTTCCGGGGCTTCCTTCTTTGCCCGAGGCATGTTCTTCTTCGGGTTTGCCAAGCGTTCGACCTTGATAGCGTCAAGCTCCCCCGTCCGCTTGGCGACCTTTTCAATCGCCCGCAAACGCGCCGCCGTTTCCTTAAGCTTGGACTTCAGTTCCTTGACAATCACATCTCTGGCGATCGCTTTTTCGTCCATGCCCTTTTCGGCAAGCATTGCCAGGCGCTTCTGCAGCTTTGAATTAAATAACGCCTGCTGTTGCAGTCTTGTTTCCTTGCTTTGGGAATTCATCGTTATCTCCTTTAAAATATTGTATATTTATGCTGACATTTTTTATTGCTTCTGCAATGTAGAGAAACTGTTTGACCCCTTATCAGAATTTTAAACAAAAAGCCAGATTGTTCGCATTGCTGTTTATCAAAAAGTCTTCCCTGCAAGCGCATAATGCCAGCGCCTTCTTTAACGTCCCGGTTTTATGTTTGACAAGGTCATTGACCTTCCGAGGTTTTATGGCTATATTGCAAAAGGTGGAAGAACGCCTTAAGGATTGAGAAAAAATGGCCAAGGAACGGATACCGGCAACCCCCGCCCTTCTCTTTATGAAAAAAAACGGGCTCAGTTTCACATTGCGGTCCTATCGCTATGAAGAGCATGGGGGAACAACTGTTGCCGCGCGTGAGCTGGAAGTTGATGAAAACCTGGTGATCAAGACGCTGGTCATGGAGGATGATGGCGGGAAACCCCTTATAATCCTCATGCATGGGGACCGGAAGGTTTCCACCAAGGCGCTGGCCAGGGTTATGGGGGTAAAATCGGTAACCCCTTGTGAACCCCATGTTGCCGAAAGGCATACCGGCTACCGTGTCGGAGGAACGTCTCCGTTTGGAACGAAACGCCCTCTCCGGATTTTTATGGAGGAAGACATTGCGCTTCTTCCCAGGATATTGATTAATGCTGGAAGTCGGGGATTGCTCGCGGAAATGGCGCCGGCGGAACTGATCCGAACATTAAACCCGGTTAGCGTAAAGGTGGCAATATGAACAAAGAAGAGATGGTGGTGCGGTGCCTCAATTGCGGCGCCAAAAACCGGATATCGAAAGAAAGGATGCATGACCGTCCTCTCTGCGGAAAGTGCGGAAAGCCGCTGGACGAGATAATCATCCGCTGTCTGAGCTGCGGCACAAAGAACCGCATTCCCGAAAACAGGCTCAGCGAGAACCCCCTCTGCGGTAAATGCGGCGTTGTTCTGGCGGTAACGGCGGACCCTGGCCGTCCGATTGAGGTCAATGATTCAACCTTCGACAGGGAGGTACTTTCCGCCCCCGGGGCTGTGCTTGTTGACTGCTGGGCGCCCTGGTGCGCCCCCTGCCGCTTGGTGGCGCCGATCCTCGATGAACTGGCCGCTAAATATGCGGGAGGCATCCGGATTGCCAAGCTTAACGTGGACGAAAACCAGGTTATTGCCTCTCGTTACAATATCCGCAGCATCCCGACAATGCTGTTTTTCAGGGACGGCAAAATGGTCAAAAGCCTGGTTGGCGCCCTGCCGAAAGAGACTATTGAACAAAATATCAGCGCGCTGATGCAAAAAAATTAACAGGCGCCAAGGAGAAAAAACCATGCCGGATGCAGGGGAACTCAACCGCAAACAGCTTTATAGTTGCCGCATTTTTGACTTGTACCAAAGCGACGTCCGGCTTCCCGATGGCAGGACATTCCAGTATAGCTGGCTTGACCACCGCCCCACCGTAGCCGTCGTCCCGGTAAATCAGGACGGCAAGCTGGTGCTGATTGATCAGTACCGGCAAGCTGCAGGCGGGATGATTGTCGAAATACCTGCCGGCACTATGGACAAGCAAGGAGAGGATGTCGCGGGATGCGTACAGCGTGAACTAGCCGAAGAGGCGGGCTTCCAGGCCGGCCGTCTGATCAGGCTTTTCGAAGGATATCTCGTCCCTGGATATTCCAATGAATACATGTACTTTTACCTTGCCACCGATCTTCACGCCGCATCCCTTCCCGGTGACGAGGACGAGTATATACGGGTCATGCACGTTTCCTTCGACGAGGCCAGGCGGATGATCCGCGACAGGCGGATCGTTGACGTCAAGACGGCGCTCGGCATACATATGGCGTGGGATTTTCTGCAGGACAGGCTTGATGTTTAACCGCTATACGGCGACTCAGTAAGGAAACGAATGAACGAGGCATTTAAAAAAAAACTGCAAACAGGGCTGCGGGAAGGAATAAAAAAGGGGTATGAGGGTTTTATCTGGATGATGAAGATCGTGATCCCGATCTCGCTTTTCACGGCAATTCTCGACTGGAGCGGCCTTTTGGCTCATCTTGATTTTTTTCTCAAACCCTTGATGGGGGCGCTTTCTCTTCCTCCCGAGGCGGCCTTGCCGCTTTTGATAGGCATTCTCAGCTCCGTTTACGCCGCGATCGCGGCGATGATAGTCTTTCCCTTCAGCGCCGGGCAAATAACGCTGATGGCCGTTTTTGTCCTGACCGCTCATGCGCTGATCCAGGAAGGCATAATTCAGGGCAAGTCCGGCATCCATCCACTCAAGGCAACACTGGTCCGGCTTGGCGCCGCGGCAGCCCTTGTCCTGCTGATTGCGCCCTGGGCGGGGAGTTCCACGATGATGCCCGCAGCCGCCATGGGAACGGTCGCGGCAAACACCGCCTTTACTGCCATGATCGGGCGCTGGGCGATAACTACAGCGTGGCTTATCGTTAAAATATTATTCATTATCATTGCGCTGCTTACCGTTTTGGAACTGCTCAAGACATTCGATTTGATTCACCCCTTTGTGCGGGCGCTCAGCCCTTTTCTCCGACTCATGGGGTTGGACCAGAGGGTGGGATTTCTCTGGATGACGGCGGTTGTCTTTGGTCTCTCCTATGGCGGGGCGGTCATTGTGGAAGAGGCCAAAAACGGCAGATTGAACAAGGATGAACTGGAACTTCTCCATCTTTCCATCGGGATGAACCACTCGATGGTGGAAGATCCGCCGCTATTCATGGCCCTGGGAGTCAATCCGCTCTGGCTTTATATTCCCCGACTGTTGATGGCGATTGTCATTGTCCGGCTGGTGCGTTTTTATCAGTACCTGGCACATCGTCAACCATCTTTAGTGAGCAGAGAGGAGTGAACTGGAACATGACGGCTGCCGTAGAATCGATGATGCTTTTCGACTTTGACGGGGTACTTGCAGACTCGCTTCACCTGTACTCGGAGGCGGTCAGACTTATCCTCGAACGGATTGGCACGCCCATCGTCTCGAGTCGCGCCGATTATCTGGAACTTTTCGAAGGGAATTTTTACGAATCAATGGCTGGCCGGGGGGTTGACCTTGCGGCCTTTTCCCTCGCCGCAAAGGAAATTCTCCCCGGCCTTGATTACAGTGCGATGAGGCCTTTCCCGGGACTCATCCCGGTTTTGAGCTCCCTGCAGAAAGACAATCTGCTGGCCGTTGTTTCGTCAAACGGTTCACAGACAATCGCAAAAGCGCTGAGCAGTTTTGGCTTTTTAACCTATTTTCAGGATATTCTCGGCTCTGATTTTCTCTTCAGCAAGCGGGAAAAAATCAGCCACGCCTTATCGAAATATGGGGTTTCCCCTAGTCAAACCTACTACATAGGGGACACGACGGGGGACATTGCCGAGGCGAAGGCAGCCGGGGTTGTAAGCGTGGCCGCCGCCTGGGGGTGGCACAGCCGGGAGAAGCTCGCCGCTGCCTCTCCCGATTTTCTGATCGATACGCCTCATGGCCTGCTTGACCTGGGAAGCAAAGGGGGGCGCCGGAGTGCTTCGGCGGAATCGTAACGATAGCGCAGGGGAGAAGCCCTCTTTCCATGCACGTGATCGAGGTAAAAGACAGTGATTACCATAAACGGATTTTTGCACCGGGAAGTCCTCAGCGACGTTATTCGCCGCTGGATGTACAATGAGACGCATCCCGACGATGCCGACAGCGTGGTCAAACTCGTCCATTTCAACAGCGTCTTTGTATCCCGTTATCTGAAAATTTTTGCCCAGGGCATCTTTTCGGGACTGCGTCCGGGCCCCCTTTCAGTTTTCCCCGTTACCAGAAAAGGCGATCTGAAAGACGCCCTTGTTGCGGCGCCTCCATATCGCAATGAAAGAATTGACCAACTCACCGACGATTACCGCCTTAATCCGGGGCGCTTTTACAGGGAAACGCCCTTTAATGGCGCACTCTATTTTGTAACCGGCAATAGTGAACGAATATATGTAGGATCCAGCAGAATTAAGCGGGGGCGTCGTCTGGCAGAAAAATCGGCCCGCCGGATCATCGATATCATCTTTGACCGAATAAAAAGGGACGCCGAAATGATGGCAGATGGACGGGCGCTGCTGTTGGGGATTCCCCGCGCCTCACTCCTGACCGCTCCTCAGGAAATGGAAGCGGAGTTTTTTCGGGCGGAGAATCGGCTGCTGGAGGATTTGCGCGAGCGGCGACCAATCGACGCGGATGGAAAAATTGATCCGATAAACGATGTCGCCGGCATCAAGGTTATCCTCGAGCCCCACGAAGAAATGAAAATTCAGGAGCTGATAGCGCGCTCAGCGGACAGCGAGATTGTCGAAGCGGAGAAACACAGCGGGCGCTACAATGCGACCAATCTGATCGTCCGCTTCCGCCCCCCTAAAAGGGATATCCTTGCCCTTCCCCTCGAAGAGGGCTCTCTCCGCATCATGCAGGCGCGGGGGTATTCCCCGTATGAGGCGAATCAATTTTTCCGGGAATTTGTGCTTGCGGGGGAGGAGGATGTGCTGGTAGAAATAATCGTCTCCAGTTATCAGGAGATTCTGGAAAGCGAACTTGGCAGAAGCATGCATGAAGACAGAATTATTGAACAGAGGCTGAAGCAGCAGTATCGGGGGCCGCTTGCCAGGAACATTGGATATCTTCTGGAGTATCTGTTTGTCTTACCCGCCGCCGGCCGCAGCGGCGACCTGGGCGAACTCCCGATAAAGCTCTGGAACCGCTATCTGCCTGACTATTTCGACGAGATATTGAAAGGGCTGTTTCACATTCCGCCAATTAACCAAATCAGTTAGCCGAAAATGGACTAAGGCGGCAGTCATGGCTGATTTTACCCCTGGCGATTGCCTTTATTGATCCTTCTGAATCCCTCATCAAGGAGCTGTTCCGTTTCCCTTGCCCGGATGCCGGGATTCTTTGCCCCCATCACAACGGCGATCAGGCGGGTGTTCCCCCGTTTTGCCGTCGCAATTATGTGATATCCGGCGATTGCGACCCATCCTGTCTTCAAGCCGTCCGCGTCGGGATAATGGCGCAGCAGGCTGTTCCGGTTGCGCTGGGTTATGTTGTTGTAGGTGAAGTACTGGGTGGAATGCAGATCGAGCGCCTCCGGAAAGCGCTGCAGATAACTTCTGGCCAAAACAAGCATGTCCCGAGCCGTCGTAAATTGGTCTTTGGCGGGGAGACCGTTGGGATTCTGGAAGTTGCTGTTGAACATCCCTAATTCACGTGCCTTCCGGTTCATCTGCGCGACGAATTGCTCCACGGTTCCCCCGAGATATTCGGCCAGGGCGACGGATCCGTCATTAGCGGATACAACCGCGATCCCCTTCATAAGTTCTCCCAGAGGAATTTCGCTGCCCGCCTGAACGAACATGCGGGAGCCGCCCGTATTCGATGCCTTGCGGCTGATCCTTACCTGGTCGGAAAGCCTGGTTCGCCCCGCTTTTATCGCCTCGTCGGCGATGTACAGGGAGAGGATTTTCGTAATTGATGCCGGCTGGAGGCGCGTATCGGCAAAATGGGAATAGAGTATTCTGCCGGTATTCATGTCCATGAGGATCGCCGAACGGCAGGTAAGCTTAAGCCCATCGGCTGCAGACAGGTGCGGCCAGAAAAAAAGAGCGGATAGAATTATTAAAACGCTGATGCTTCGCTTAACGATGGCTAATCCCCCTCTGTGGCTGAAAAAACCCTGGCAGCGAAGAGCCCCGGCGAGGATGCCGGCGGATTGCGCCCAGAGTTGCGGCGTACAGTAATAATTGTGACCCTTAATGTCAATGAATTTTTTCCGGGCTGGATTTACCAAAACGATAATGATATGAATGCCCACACACAATCGGCCTTCGGCGCTCTTTTATTCAGGTTATTTTGTAACAGAAGTCGCTATTTATCATTGAACCAAAAATACACTAAGGGAGGAAAGCACAATGATCAGAATGGTTTTGCTTCGGCACGGGGAAAGCGCCTGGAATCTGGAGAACCGCTTTACCGGCTGGACTGATGTTGATCTTACCGAAAAGGGGATTGCCGAGGCTCATCAGGCAGGCAGGCTTCTGAAAGAAGAGGGTTATACATTCGATCTGGCCCATACGTCAGTGCTGAAGCGGGCGATCCGGACATTATGGATTGTGCTGGACGAGATGGAGCTGATGTGGCTGCCTGTTTATCGGTCGTGGAGGCTCAACGAACGCCATTACGGGGCCTTGCAGGGGCTTAACAAGAAGGATACCGCCGATAAGTACGGCATGGAACAGGTGCATATCTGGCGAAGAAGTTATGACACCCCGCCGCCTGCCCTGGAAACGACAGACGAGCGTTTTTCGGGCAGCGATCCAAGGTATAAGGGGTTAAAGCCAGCGGAGCTGCCAGGGGGGGAATCGCTGAAAAATACGCTGGAAAGGGTGCTTCCCTATTGGCATGAAGCGATTGTTCCGGATCTCCGCGCGGGTAAGAAATTAGTGATCGTGGCGCATGGAAACAGCATCCGCGCCCTGGTGAAGTACCTGGACGATGTCCCCGACAATGTGATTACCGAGCTGAATATCCCGACAGGCATTCCGCTGATCTATGAGCTTGACGACAACCTGCGCGCCGTCAACCATTTCTATCTGGGGGATCAGGATGCTGTCGCCCAGGCAACCGCGTCGGTCGCGAATCAGTTGAACAAAAAGTGAAAATCAGAAGTATAATATCCGGTATTTAAGCACGATCACAAAAAGGACGAAGGCCAGGGCGATCATGACATAAAACAGGGTTTTGTGGAGGGCGGTGTTGGCGCCCAGATCGAGAAAAATCACCCGCAATCCCAAAGCCGCGTGGAGAAACACTAAAAATGCCATGATGGCCTGCAGGCTCACCATATAGGGATAGACCAGATGAAGCGAGATCAGAATAACGATCAGGAGCGCGGAAAATCTCTGTATAAGCCATGCCCACATTCCCACCTGCGTTGCACGCCATTCGGAGAGACTCAGCGAATCCCTTCTGCGTATGATACGGTCGGCATTTTTTGTATCTTCCATCTTTTCCCCCTTTATGAAATAGCTAAAAAATAGTTCTTGCGCCCGTTCGGCGGCGGCTCTCTATGCAGAGATGTTATTTGTAGTTTGCCGCGAAATACCCGGCAAGCTTTGCGATCTCTTCCCGGGAGGTTTTCGCAAGCGGGCTTTTCTCTTGCAATTCCTCTTTGTTTTTCTCAAGTAAAGCAACTATTTGCTGCGTCCTGCCACTGACCTCCCGGTCTGTTATCCCTTGTTCGTTGCGATAGATAATATGGGCGCTCCGAAACAGGGATGGTTCTATCCGCTTCGCCTTGTAATGCGTAAAATCAATGCTGCGCAGGTAGCTCACCAGCGCTTCCCGATCGGCGTCATCGAGATGATATTTTACCATTTTCCCCTTTTTGCCCAGGGTTTTGTCGGGATCCTTCAGCAGATTCCGCAAGAATTCCTGGTCTCTTTTCGTGCCGACCTTCCACAGATCGGGCGCATTTTTCATGCCCACCCCTTCGATGCTGTGGCAGCTGTAGCAAACATTTTTTTCAAAAAGCGCCAGTCCGGCCAGCTCCTTGACGGCCAGCGGACGATCCGGGACAAAGAATTTACCAGGCAGAGGCGAGGAAACCTCGGCGATAAGCGTCAGGTACAGGATAAGAATGACGGCGCCAAAGCCAGTGGCAATGGCAAGCGGTCTCTTTGTGTAGGCGCGCTCCGGGTTCTTGTCGTAGAAGGGCAGAAAGAGCAGAACGGCGATCCCGAACAAAGGAAGAACCGTTAAGGCAATAACAATCGATTTACCCTCAAACATCTTCAGTATTTCATAGCCGAAGAGGATAAACCACTCCGGTTTGGGGACGGAATTGATCGGCGCCAGCGGTTGCGCCGCGGGGTCTGCCGGAACGCCGACATAGCGGGCCAGCATAAACAAGGCCGCCATCATCAGCAAAGAGGCGATCGCGTCCTTGGCGAGCTGGTAGGGGAAAAATGGCTGCGTGCCGACCTCGATCCCTTCGCGGGGGGGAGGTCCCTTCTCGCCGTGGATCTGAATGAGCGCCACATGGTTGGCGATAACGGCCAGAATCGCCATCGGCAGCAGAATCATGTGCAAGGAGCCGTAGCGGGTCAGCGTCAGGCCTCCGACCTGAATGCCTCCGACCATGTTGGCCAGCCAGCCGCCGATCAGCGGCAGGAATTCAAAAACCTTCGCAAGGATGGTGGCCGCCCAGTAAGAACGGTCGGACCACGGCAGGATATAGCCGGTGAGCGCCATCAGGGCGGTCAGAAAGAACAGGCCCAGGCCGGTTACCCAGATAAACTGGTTCGGTTTTTTATATCCGCCGTGGAAAAAAGCCCGGAGCAGATGGATAAACACCGTCAACACCATGAAGTGGGAGGCCCAGTGGTGGACGCCCCTGATCAGCCAGCCCAGCGTCAGTTCATTCTGGATATGCTCCACGCTGCCGTATGCCTCCGCAAGCGTAGGAACGTAGTTGCCGGCCAGCAGGAACCCCGTTATAACCTGGATGATGAAGAGAAAAAGGCTGAGAGAGCCCAGCGTGTACCACCAGCCAATATCCTTGGAGAGGGGTTTGTAAAAGAATTTCGTCTTCAGCAGTTCCCACGCCCCCATTTTGTTTCCCAGAGTCTGCTCCATATTATGCGCCCTCCTCCTGGAGATAGAGTATCCCCCCTTCGACCTTGACTTTCAGATGGGCCAGTGGTGTCGGGGGAGGTCCTAATGTGACTTTCCCTTCCTTATTGAAAGCGCCGCCGTGGCAGGGGCATAAAAACATGCGAATGGATTCGTCCCAGTAGCAGATGCAGCCGAGATGCGTGCAGGTGGGATCCATCGCGGAGAGGGCGCCTGCTTCATCTTTGACGAGATATGCCCTTTTCGGGTAGGAAACAAGCTTACCCCGTTCCCATTTCTGTCTGTTGTAGGTTATTTCCAGCGGAATGTCCGGCTGCAAATTTGGCATCTCGCCCCACTTTATCCAGCCCGACTCCCAACCCCGCGCCGGTTTGCTGAACAGGGGCGGAAACATCAGCAGAAAGCCGGCGCCGATCGCCCCGGTCCCTCCCCAGAATGCTGTTTTCATGAAGTTTCTTCTTGCCGAAACGGCCTCCGGGAACGCCACCGGCAACGGCTTCGTCTCTTCATCTACCAACTCTTTTCGCTTGGGCGAGGTGAAACGATACTTGACCGCTGTCCTCTTCAGGTGGTGGATCGCCCCGGTCGGCGAGAGCTGTTTCGGGCAGGCCTCCATGCAGTTGAATTCGTCATGGCAGCGCCAGATCCCATGCTCGTCGGAGAGATTGACAATGCGCTCGCTGCCCAGCTTGTCTCTTGTATCCCGGAGTTTGCCGTCCGCGGCCAGCATGCCGAAAGGACCGGGAAATTTCTGATCCCATCCAGCCATAGTGCAGGCCGCGTAACAGGCGCCGCACATGATGCACTCCACGAGGCCGTCAACGCTCTTGCGGTCATCGGGAGACTGGTAAAATTCCTTTTCGGGCGGGATCTCTTTGGGAATCAGGAAAGGTTCGACAAGTGTGTATTTTTCGTAAAAATCGGTCATATCCACGACCAGATCCTTGATCAGCGGCAAATTGGCGAGGGGCTCGACCTTGATCCGGGGCGATTTTATGTTTTCGACGAGGGTGCGGCAGGCCAGGGCGAACTTGTCGTTGATCTTCATCCCGCACGACCCGCAAACCGCCGCCCGGCATGAGGAACGGTAGGAGAGGCCCCCATCGTAGTTTTCCAAAATGTAGTAGAGAGATTCCAGCACCGTCAGCCCTTTGACAACGGGAACTTCATAGGTCTCATAATGAGGTTTTTTGTCTGCCTGAGGATCATAGCGCAGTATCTCAATAACCGCCTTTTCACCTATTTGAGCCATCTTAATATTTCCTTTCTTCCGGTTGCCATTTCGTTATGGTGACAGGTTTATAGGAAAGCTCCGGGCCGTCTTCCGTAAATCTGGCGATGGTGTGTTTCTGCCAATTTGCATCATCGCGGTTCGGAAAATCCGTTCGGGAGTGAGCTCCCCGACTTTCTTCCCGGGCAAGGGCGCCGAGCGTGATCACCTCCGCGAGGTCTATGCCGGCAGCAATCTCCAGGGTCCATGTCCGATCAAAATTGAAGACGCTGCCCTTGGCGGCGGAGCGGATATTGCGGAACCGCTTCTTGACCGCCCTAATCTCCTGCAGGGCAGACTCCAAATCAGCCTTATTTCTGAAGATCTGTACCTTGTTGTCAACGATGTCATGCACCTCGTCCCTGATTTTGTAGGGATCTTCCGAACCGCCGCGATTGTAAAGCTCCTCCAGTTCCTTTTCCTTCTTCCGGAGCGCCTCTTTAACTAAGCTGTCATCCTTGGGCGCCCCCTTGCCCTGGATCGCCAGGGAGGCGTTGCGACCGGCGATTTCTCCAAAAACAATGGTTTCGAGCAGGGAGTTGCCGCCGAGACGATTGGCCCCATGAACGCTGACACAGGCGCATTCCCCCGCCGCGTAGAACCCCTCCACCTCCGTCTTGCAGGTGTGGTCGCAATCGATCCCGCCCATCGAATAATGCTGGGCGGGGCGGATGGGGATCGGCTCCGTGACCGGGTCAATTCCCAGAAAATCCACGCAGATGGCCTTTATTCCCGGGAGCCTCTCGTCGATTTTCGCCCGGCCGAGGTGCCGAATATCGAGATAGACATATTTTTCGCCATTGATGCCGCGCCCAGCGATCAGCTCGGTTTCTATGGAACGGGAAACCATATCCCGCGGCGCCAGTTCAATCGCCTTCGGGGCATAGCGCTTCATGAAACGCTCCCCGTCATTATTGATCAGATACCCCCCCTCGCCCCGGGCGCCTTCGGTCATCAGGATATGTTTGCCGGTAATGCAGGTGGGATGAAACTGAACGAATTCCATGTCCTTGATTGGTACTCCCGCCCAGTATGGCATCGTTACGCCCAGGGCGGTGGAGCTGTAGGAATTGGTGGTGCGCCCATAAACCCGGCCCGATCCCCCGGTTCCAAAAATCACCGCATGGCCAAGAAACGCCTCCAACTTGCCGGTACGCATGTTGAAAGCGGTCAAACCGTGGCAGACGTTATCTTCGATGATCAAGCCGACGGCATAGTACTCGTCGTAGAGCTGCACCCTGTCTTTGAGGGTCAGATATTTCTGGTAAACGGCGTGCAGCAGAAAGTGGCCGGTTCTGTCGGCCCCATAGCATGTTCTGGGGAAAGCCGCCCCGCCGAAAGGCCGCTGGGCGATGGAGCCATCGGCAAAGCGGGAAAAGGGAACGCCCCAGTGGTCCATCTCGCGGACCGTCTTCGGGGCCTGTTCGGTCATGATCAGAATCGCGTCCTGATCGCCGAGGAAATCCCCTCCTTTGGCTGTATCATAGCCGTGACGTTCGGGGCTGTCGTCCTTTCCATCCGGATGATTGCACATGGCGGCATTGATTCCTCCCTGCGCCTCTCCGGAATGGGAACGGATGGGGTAAATCTTGGATATCCAGCCGACATCCACTCCCCTGAGGGCCGCCTCGTCAACTGCCCTCGTTCCCGCCAACCCTCCTCCGACAACAATCAACTCGTGGGCATGAACATCCATCAATGGTTCCTCCCTCAGTATTTTTCCAGTCTGTTGTGTTTGCGGTCTAAAGCTTCTTTTCCCTTTTTGTCAAGGGAAAAACGGAGTCTGACATTGCTATTTTTTTTTTGAGAATTTCCGCCATCCGCTGACCCAGCTCGGCGGGATTTTTCTCCACGATAACGCCGGCATTTTCGAGGGCCTTGAATTTATCGGCGGCTGTTCCTTTTCCGCCGGAGATGATCGCCCCGGCATGCCCCATCCGCCGTCCCGGCGGGGCGGTTCTGCCGGCAATAAAGGAGACGACCGGTTTTTTCACCTGCGAGATGATGAACTCCGCCGCCTCTTCTTCCGCCGTGCCGCCGATCTCGCCAATCATGACAATAGCCTCTGTCTGCGGATCATGTTCGAACAGGTACAGGATGTCCGTAAAGCCTGAGCCGACAATCGGGTCTCCGCCTATTCCTACCGAGGTTGACTGGCCTATTCCCAGATTCGTCAACTGCCAGATCACCTCGTAGGTGAGGGTGCCGCTGCGCGAGACAACTCCGACGTTTCCCTGTTTATGGATAAAGTTCGGCATGAAGCCGACCTTTCCTACTCCCGGGGTTGTGATTCCCGGGCAGTTCGGGCCGATCATTCTGGCCCTGGACCCCTTCAGCGCCTGTTTTACGCGAACCATCTCGAGGACGGGAATTCCCTCCGTCATGCAGACTATAAGCTCAATGCCCGCTTCAATAGCCTCGAAGACGGCATCCGGGGTAAAGGCCGCCGGCGTGTAGATCGCGGAAACATTGGCCCCATGCCTTTTAACGGCATCCGCCACGCACTCATAAACGGGGATGCCGTCCAATTCTGCACCCCCTTTGCCCGGAGTAACGCCGGCAACAATCCTTGTTCCCATCTTCACCGCTTCCCGGGTGTGAAAGCTCCCTTCGGAGCCGGTGATCCCCTGAATTACAATCCGTGACTCTTCATCCAGCAATATGGCCATAGGAAATTCTCTCCTCGACGTCTTTCATTTTTTAATCAAAGTCCGCCTTTTTACGAAGGCGACACTTGGTTAGGCAAGCTTACGGCACCAGAGCGACAGCCTGCTGGGCCGCCTCGTAAAGACCCTCCGCCACCGTGAACCGGAGCCCCGATTCATTGAGCATCTTTCTGCCTTCGGCAACATTCGTCCCCTGGAGCCTCACCACCAGCGGCAGCTTAATCTCGATATTGCGAGCGGCCTGGATCAGCCCGGCGGAAACCCTGTCGCACCGAAGAATGCCGCCAAAGATGTTTACGAGGATGCACTTTACATGGGGATCGGCGGTCAGGATTTTGAAAGCTTTTTCAATTTGTTCCGGCGATGCGCCACCGCCGACATCGAGGAAGTTGGCCGGTTCCCCGCCCGCCATCTTGATCATGTCCATCGTCGTCATCGCAAGCCCCGCCCCATTGACCATGCAGCCGACGTTCCCCTCTAATTTTATATAGTTTACTGAGGCATTTTTTGCCGCTACCTCCAGGGGGGCCTCTTCGTCCTGATCCCGCAGCCCCTTTATTTCCGGATGGCGGTAGAGTCCGTCATCGTCGAAATCAAGCTTGGCATCGAGGGCGAGCAGTCGGCCGTCTGCGGTAATTGCCAGCGGGTTTATCTCTAAAAGGGAACAATCCTTGTCCAAAAACAACCGGTAGAGGTTGCGGACAATCTCGGCAAATGTTTGGCGCTGTTCGGCGTTTAAATGAAGAGCAGCGGCCAGTTTTCGCGCCTGGAAGGGGCTGAATCCCACAACCGGGTGGATTGCGCAGGAAACGATCTTCTCGGGAGATTCGGCAGCCACCTTTTCTATCTCCATGCCGCCCGCTTCCGACGCCATCAAGACAACGCATTCCCTTTTTTGCGATCGATCCACCAAAAGGCTCAGGTATAATTCCCTTTGCACCTCCGACGCCTCCTCCACCAGCACGCGGCGCACCTTCTTCCCTTCTGGGCCGGTCTGATGGGTGACAAGCTGCATCCCGATGATCTTTTCGGAGACGGCAAACGCCTCTTCCGGTGAAGCAGCGGGCTTGACCCCTCCCCCCTTGCCCCTCCCCCCGGAGTGAATCTGCGCCTTTATTACGACTTTTCCCGATAATTCCCCAGCCGCGCGGCGCGCCTCCTCCGGGGTGGCAGCCGATCCTCCGCGGGAAACGGGAATCCCGTATTCCCGAAGGAGTTCCTTTGCCTGATACTCGTGGATCTTCATCTATGTGCCTCCAGGGATTATATATTCATGTTTGGCATCGCAAAAACCGGGCATGAGGATTCATTGCCATATTTTTTCTATGATGGCCTCGTCCCGACTCGCAAAGAGCCCGCTTAAAAAACAGGCCGTTTTACGGGCAAGAAATCTGAATAATGAAACTTAGTGTTTTGTAAAACAGAAGAAGAAAGCATCCGTGATTATCTATACTTCCCCAAATATCACCGCCATTTAAGGCCTTGTCTGTTTTAACCCCTGCGCAGTATTCGCTTACCGGAATTCCTCGCCGAGTTTAAGTCCAAGATCCAAGGCCTGCTGATTCATCGCAAGGAACCCTGGCGGTATCTGTTTTTCCAGCACCTTTATGATGGATTCAGGACGCACCAGGCGCGTAAGCCCGATCAACGTGCCGAGCATAAATATGTTAAATACGATGGGTTTGCCGATCTTTTCCATAACCGTATCGTACATGGGCAGATTAAGCTGCCGCGCCTCCACCTTCTTCTCCGTTTTTACGTAGCGGGCGTCGGTAAGAAGCAGCCCCCCTGGACGGATTATCGATGAGAAACCGGCGTAAGCCTGCTGGGTCAGACAAACCAGAACATTGGGTTGGGTCACCTTCGGAAAGTAGATCGGCGAATCGGCGATGATGACGTCGGAGCGGGTGGCGCCTCCCCGCGCTTCCGGGCCGTAAGATTGAGCCTGCACCGCAATCAGGTTTTCATATAGCACGGCAGCCTCCGCCAGAATAATCGCCGCGGTGATCACCCCCTGCCCGCCGGAACCGGAAAAAACCATTCTGCATCGTTCCATAATTACTTGCCCTTTGTCGCCCGTTCGATGATGTTGTGATATTCATCACAGTACTCCGGCGCCTCTCTGTTGACGAAAATCCCCCGTTCGATCAGCGAGGAATCCGCCAGCTTTGCCTGGGAACCGATGGGGGTCGTGCGTGTTTTGAACCTCTCCATCATCTCAGAGGCGCTGCCCTCTTTGTTCTTTCTGCCAAAGTACGTGGGACATTGACTCATGACTTCAACGACCGAGAATCCCCTGTGGAGAATTGCCGCTTCCAGCGCATCAGTCAATTGCTTTATATGGTAGGTTGTGGAACGGGCCACAAAGGACGCCCCGGACGCAACGGCCATGGCAACGACATCGAAATCCGGATCGATGTTCATGTAGGGGGCGGTTGTCGCGTAGGTGCCGTATCCGGACAGAGGCGAGTACTGGCCGCCGGTCATTCCGTAAACACGGTTGTTCATGACGATAGCCGTCATGTCGATGTTTCTGCGACAGGCATGGATGAAATGATTGCCCCCGATGGAGAGGGCATCCCCATCTCCCATCGGCACCAGCAGCGTCAGCTCCGGACGGCTCATCTTTACGCCGGCGGCAAACGCCAGCGCCCGGCCATGGATTGTGTGCAGCGTATGAAAATCGAGATATCCCGAGATGCGCGAGGAACAGCCGATTCCCGATACCATCACGATGTCGTTTTTTTTGAGTCCAATATTCTCAACGGCATGAAGCAGGCCGTTCAAGATGATTCCATGCCCGCATCCCGGACACCAGAGGTGGGGGAAGAACCGTTCGCGGATGTACTCCCTTGTGCCCATGCTACACTCCTCTTCCCTGGATTATTCGGAGAATATTCAAGATTGTCGTCGGGGTAATCAGGGTTCCGTCCACCTGGTTGGCCAGAGAGACCTTATCCGGCCTTTCCACCGCCGACTTGACGGACTGGAGAACCTGTCCCATGTTCATCTCCACGACCACCACATACCGGGCATTTTGTGCCTTTTCCCTGACCAGCGCGGCAGGAAACGGCCACAGGGTCTGAAGTTCCAGCAAGCCAAGCCTCTCTCCGCGTTGACGGCGGTTCATAACCACGTGCAATGCGGAACGGGCCGATGAGCCATAGGAAATCAAGAGCGTTTCAGCGTCTTCGGCATAATATTCCCGGTATCTCGTCAGATCATCGACATGATGTTCGATCTTGTCCGTCAGGTGGCGCATCAATCCGTAAACTACCTTGGGGTCTTCGGAGGGGAAGCCCCACATGTCGTGAAAAAGTCCGGTGACATTATAGCGATGAACGCCCCCAAAATCGGACATCGGGAGCCTGCCGTCCTCGCGGGGGAGATAGGGATGGTAGTCAACCCCATCCGGGAGGGATGTCTTCAATCTTTCCACAAGGGGCAACTGGCCGGCAGGGGGAATCTCGAGACGTTCCCGCATATGCCCGATCACTTCGTCGAACAGCAGAATAACCGGGGTGCGATAAGTTTCCGCAAAGTTGAACGCGTCAACTGTAATCGAAAAGACGTCCTGATGGTTGGAGGCCGTCAAGGCTACAATTGCATGGTCCCCGTGGGTGCCCCAACGGGCCTGGTTGACGTCTCCCTGACTGAGTTTGGTCGGCAATCCTGTCGAAGGACCGCCGCGCTGGACATCGACTATCACGCAGGGAATCTCCGCCATGACCGCGAACCCCAATGCCTCCTGCATCAGTGAAAACCCGGGACCGCTTGTCGCCGTCATCGCCTTGTTGCCGGTCAGGGACGCGCCGATAATCGCGCAGATCGAGGCGATTTCGTCCTCCATCTGCATGAATATCCCGCGTTTTTGCGGCAGACGCGCCGACAGCAGTTCCGCGATCTCGGTGGATGGGGTGATCGGGTAACCGGCAAAAAAACCAAGACCGGCGTAAAGGGCGCCCTCAACACAGGCCTCATTTCCCTGCACAAATTTCACTTGTCCGCCCATTTTACTCCTGCTCCGTTTCGACCACAATTGCCAGATCCGGGCACCTCAGCTCGCAAAGCTTGCAAGCTATGCAATCCTGGGGTCTTGCGGCAATCGCTTTTTCCTGGTCATCCAGTTCCAGAACCTTTTTGGGGCAAAAATGGACGCAGATTCCACATCCCTTGCACCAGTTCCGGTTGATCACATGACGTTTAAGTTTTGGTTTCGCCATACGTTGCCTTGCCCGTTCCAACCATTTAGGGGATGCGCCTCATCAATCTATCTTTTGCCCTGCAAAGAGCTGCTTTTGCGATTCTAAAAAATACATAAAAATTTGCGGTAGGGTTTCTTTAAAACTGTGTTGTTTATAACGAAGGATGTTTGATGTGTCAACAATATTTTAAATGGTCAGGATGTTTGATATAATACATTCAGCAAATTTTAGCGGGCCTTTTGATTTGCAGCGGTGATGCATATATATATGTTGCATTTTTAAGCCAAATGGCGTCTATTCCAATATCAAATCGGGAGGGCAAGAAGAAGGGAATGAATGGTCAGGGCATCTACAGCTTTGAGGAACTGGCCGCGCTGCATGCAATTGCGCGGATTCTGGCAAAACCGGGGGAGCTGAAAGAACAGATCACTCAGGCCCTGCAGGAGATGAGCGCTCGTCTGGGGATGCAGCGCGGAATGGTTTCTCTCCTGGATCGCGAGACCAGGGAGGCCTGGCTGGATGTTGTTTATGGCGTTGATATCAAAAGCATAAACGTGACATACCTTCCCGGCGAAGGTATTACCGGCAAGGTTGCGCAGACAGGGAGACCACTTGCCATTGAGAATCTGGGGAAAGAGCTCCATTTTCTCGACCGAACCGGCGCCCGCCGTTTTTTAAACCGCTCAGAGCTATCATTCCTTTGTGTCCCTATAATTTACGGGACTCAGGTCGTGGGGGTGTTGTCGGCGGACAAAGCAGCCAAGCAAGTTGCTGATATAGAAAAGGAAATAGCTATTCTCTCCGCAGTAGCCGAAATGCTTGCCAAGGCGGTTCACAGCAGGACCATGGAAGAAGAAAACCGCCGCCTGCGCGATCTAATCGGCAGCAACCGTCTTCCCACTTTTGACATTATCGGTCGTTCCCGGGCCATGCAGGCCGTTTTTCAAATGATCGCCCAGGTAGCCGATTCCAATACAACAGTGCTGCTCCATGGTGAAACCGGAACCGGCAAGGAACTGGTCTCCCGGGCAATCCATAACAACAGTCCCCGCATGAAGGGGCAGCTTGTGCAGGTGAACTGTGCTGCAATTCCGGAGACACTGCTCGAAAGCGAGCTGTTCGGGCACGAACGGGGGGCCTTTACCGGCGCCCTGGCGAGGCGCCGGGGGCGTTTTGAAGAAGCCAATGGGGGAACGATTTTACTCGATGAAATAGGCGAGCTCTCCTTTTCCGCCCAGGCCAAACTGCTGCGGGTCCTGCAGGAAAGACAGTTCCAGCCGCTGGGCTCTTCCCGCCTGATCAAAGTTGATGTGCGGATCATCGCGGCGACCAACCGCAATCTGGAGCAGGATGTTTCTCTGGGCCGTTTCCGCTCCGATCTTTTTTACCGGTTAAACGTCTTTCCCATCTACCTGCCGCCGCTGCGCGAACGGGGGACAGACATCCTGCTTTTGGCCGATCACTTTGTCGTTAAATATTCAAGAGAAACAGGAAAACCGGCGCAGAAAATTTCCCCGGCTGTATCTGATATTTTTATGGCCTATCATTGGCCGGGCAATGTCCGGGAACTGGAAAACTGCATAGAGCGGGCCATTCTTGTCGCGCACGGAGCAACCATTGAACCGGAACATCTGCCCCCCTCCCTGCAAAGTTGCATTGAAGAGGTCGTCAAAACGGCGTTCAGCAGGCTCGACGCGGCAGTAAAATCAGAGGAACGAGCTATGATTGTCAACGCCCTGCGGGAAACGGCCGGGAACCAAACCCGGGCGGCCAAGCTGCTGGGAACGACAAAACGGATCATGCAATACCGTATCAGTAAACTGGGCATAGATTACCGCTCCTTCCGCAAGAAATGATACATTTTTGTTTGTTTATTGGGTGATGATACATTTTTGTTACTCGGGATCAACCAGAATTGACGCTATTAAGGTTGCCCGGTGTTTAAAACGTCGTTGCATCAGGTTGATAGATAGTTTTGTATTTCTTGGCATACATTTGGCTTATATGTCCGGTTGCCATAATGGAACAAGAGACGCAAAGGCTTGCCCTGCTAAACATGGGTATAAATAAATGACAGGCGCCGCTGAAATTCAGATATGTTTTTTTATAACAGGAAAGGTAGGGTGTTATGTGCAGACTGTTTGCCGTCACGAGTCAGGAACCGTTATCGCCGATGGTGGCGATCCGCGCCCTTGACGTCATGAAGGAGGGGCATGACGGTTCGGGAATCGGGCTTTTCATGACCGACCTGGGTGGGGATTTCGAGCAATTCAAGGGCGGGCCGATCCTGTCCGGCATATTTTCCAACGAGGGCATTAAAAACCTGGACCGTTACATGCTCGATATGGATTTTATGACCAAGTACAAGCTCTCGTTCCGCCCCTCGAAGCGCCCCCCCGAGGGGACGCCGCACCGGGATAATTATTTGATTCGCGTTTATGAATATCCCGTTGCTTGGGAAAATCTTCCCGATGAGGAAAGGGAACGGCGGCTGATGATGTGCCGGCTTGACCTGCGCGAGATGGGTGAAAAAAACGGTTCGATGACGGTATTCAGCTTCTGGCCGGATGTAATCATGCTCAAGGAGATCGGCGATCCGATGGAAATCGCAAATTATCTGGGGTTGGAACGCAAGGAATTGCAGGCGCGCGTCATCATGGCCCAGGGACGGCAGAACACCAACTACGCGATCGACATTGACGCCTGTCATCCGTTTTTTCTCCAGGGGATTTCAACAATGACGAACGGCGAAAATACCGCATTTGTCCCGATCCGCGAATTTCTGATGTCGCGGAAGGACCCGGGCTATGTCGGCTATAAATCCGATTCCGAAGTATTTACCCATATTCTTCACTATACTTATCAGCACCTCCATCTTGATCTGGAGACTTATAAACATATAGTTACGCCGCTGAAAGACGAAGAACTGGCACAGCATCCCGATGGTCCCTGGCTCCGCCGACTAAAACAGAGTTGCCGGCCGATGATTATCGACGGGCCGAACTGCGTCATCGGCTGCCTGCCCGACAAAACCATGTTCATGCTGCAGGACTCAAAGAAGCTGCGGCCTGGGATAGTTGGCGGTCATCCAGGGCTGTATGCGTTTTCCTCGGAGATGTGCGGCCTGGACGAGGCGATACCGTCACGCGATAAAAGCAAGGATTATCAACCGATGAAATACGATACGGTATTTGTCGCACCACAACGTCAGGAGGTTGGGCAATGGAACCAGATGGCCAGATTAAGCCGTCTTCATTAGGAGTGAAGGATCTGCCCTGGCAGATCGTCTGGAATAAGGAAAAATGCACCTTGTGCGGTCAGTGCACCGCCGTTTGTCCCGTACAGGCAATTGACATAGGGGTGCATCGGAAAAGGATTATGCAGGTGCCGCTGGGACTCGTCGAAAAACCGTCCAATGTCTTCGGCGTCTATCATGGCGTTCGCCAGAAGACCGATGTTCCCCATGCCTGCACGGGTTGCGGGATGTGCGCCATGGTCTGTCCGAACGGGGCAATCATGCCGATTCATAATGACGAACCCGACAAGCTGCGCTTTCATATCAATCAGGGAGGCGTCCCGCGGCGACGGGGCGGCCGCCGTAATTCCCGGGAGAGCTTACTGGACGCGCTCAAGTTCGTCCGCATCTCCATGCTGACCGATCCGGCGCTCGACGCGGGCCGTCATGAATTCGAACTGCGGACGCTGCTGGGTCGCGTTTTGCCTCCGGAAGAGGCCATGAGCGAGACAAGCTGGCAGCCGCCGGTCCGTGAGATCTATCCGCTCATTATCGGCGGCATGTCGTTTGGCGCCTTGTCGCCGACGATGTGGGAAGGGCTTCAGATGGGGGTTGCCTATCTGAACGAGGAGCTGGGAATGCCGGTTCGCATCGGCACCGGCGAAGGTGGCTGTCCCCCCCGTCTGCTGCGCTCGCGCTTTCTAAAGTACGTTATCCTGCAAATTGCCAGCGGTTATTTCGGCTGGGATGAAATTATCCATGCCCTGCCGGAGATGAAAGAGGATCCCTGCGCGATTGAGATTAAATACGGCCAGGGGGCGAAGCCCGGAGACGGCGGCCTGCTGATGTGGTACAAGGTAAACAAGATGATCGCCGCGATCCGGGGCGTGCCTCCGGGAATCAACCTGCCCAGCCCGCCGACCCACCAGACGAAATACTCGATCGAGGAGGCGGTTGCCAAGATGATCCAGTCGATGTCTATGGCCTGGGGATTCCGCGTCCCGGTTTATCCGAAGATATCTGCAACATCCACATCACTCGCGGTATTGAATAACCTGGCCCGCAATCCCTATGCGTCGGCGCTGGCAATAGATGGCGAAGACGGAGGAACCGGGGCGGCCTACAACATCTCGATGGATCACATGGGACATCCCATCGCCAGCAATGTCCGGGACGCCTATCTCAATCTTGTCAAAATCGGCAAGCAAAACGAGATACCGATTATTGCCGGCGGCGGCATCGGTAAAAACGGCAATCTCGCGGCCAACGCCGCCTCTCTGATCATGTTGGGGGCAAGCGCCGTACAGGTCGGCAAGTACATCCTGCAGGCAACGGCCGGCTGTCTCGGTTCGGAGACAGATCGCTGCAATGTTTGCAATGTCGGCGTTTGTCCGAAAGGGATCACCTCGCAGGACCCGAGGCTCTATCGGCGTCTCGATCCGGAAAAGGTGGCCGAACGTCTTGTCGAGGTTGTGGTCAGCTTCGATACTGAATTGAAAAAGATCGTGGCCCCGCTCGGCCGTTCCACTTCACTGCCGATCGGCATGTCCGATGCGCTCGGGATCGCCGATTACAGCGCCTCCCAACATCTCGGCATAAGGTATGTGCTGTAACTGTAGCACAAACCCCCATACCGGGGGCAGGCATAAAGCAGAAGCCTGATTTTCGTAAAATTTGGCTGGAGGGACGCGCTTAAGTCGCGTCCGGGGCGGTTGTTTCAGGCAGATTGGATCGTCCCAGGCATTCGAGGAACGATAGAAGGAGTTTTCATGTCAAACGAAACGACAATAGTGATAGATGGTATGGAAAATGGCGCTCGGGTTGATTCCCGGATTATTGAGGGACGAATTCAGCAGGCCGTTCTTGCAGGACACCGGAATATTGAAGTAATTGCCTATGGCCAGCATGGTCTCGGTGGCCGAATCTGGAGCTCCGGAAACGAACCGGTGCATCTGCGAATCAAGGGCTCCTCGGGCCAGCGCGTCGGCTCCATGGGTTTCCCGGGAACGCGGATCTATGTCGAAGGCCCTGCTTCCGATGACCTGGGATGGCTTAATTCCGGCGCCTACATTGCGGTCCAGGGCCATGCGACAAACGGCGTCGGCAATGCGATGGCCCAGGGAAAGATCTATGTGGGCGGCGATATTGGGGCGCGCGGAATGACGATGACCAAACACAATCCCCGCTTTGAACCGCCGGAGTTGTGGGTGTTGGGGGGAGTAGGGGATTTTTTTGGCGAATTCATGGCCGGGGGCATCGCCGTAGTCTGTGGCTATGAGGCGCATGAAAAGGACAATGTTCTGGGCTATCGTCCCTGCGTAGGGATGGTGGGGGGAAAGGTTTTTTTCCGGGGTCCCCACAAAGGTTTCAGCGAACGGGATGCCTATATGAGGGCGCCTGACGACGAAGAGTGGAGCTGGTTGAAAGTCGGGATGGCCGTTTTTTTGGAAGCGACATGTCGGCCGGCGCTTCTGCCAAAGCTGAAAATCCTGCCCAAGCTTACCGGCGACCGGAGCGAATGGCAGGTCATAGTTGCCAGGAAGCCTTACGAAAAGAAGGATAACGCAATCCATATCAAGCAGTTCCGGGAGGAGAGCTGGGATCGCGAACTGGGCAAGGGCGGATTGATCGGCGATCTGTCTTCCGGCGATCGCACCCCTATCCCGGTGCTGACAACCGGAGAGCTGCGCCGTTTTGTCCCCGTCTGGGAAAACGAGAAATACCTGCCCCCCTGCCAGGCCGCCTGTCCAACCGGCATCCCCGTGCGGAAGCGGTGGGATCTGATCCGCAAGGGGAAAGTCCAGGAGGCGGTTGATTTGGCTCTGCAGTACACACCCTTTCCGGCCACGGTATGCGGATACCTGTGTCCCAATCTCTGCAAGCAGAGTTGCACCCGTCAGCAGTCCGATCTTGAAGCCATTGACACGATGGTTCTGGGCCGGGCCAGCCTGAACGCCACAGTTCCCAAAGCGCCGCCTTCGTCCGGCAAGAGAATCGCCGTGATCGGCGGCGGGCCGTCGGGTTTATCGGTTGCGTGGCAATTGCGGATGAAGGGGCACGAAGCAGTGCTCCACGATGCCCGGGGGAAAACGGGAGGGAAGATCACGGCGACAATTCCCCGCAGCCGGATTCCGGACGAAGTTGTCAATCATGAACTCAAGCGCATGGAGCAGGAGCTGCCCCTCGTTGCGCTCAAGCATCCGTTGAGAAAAGAGGAGTTCATAAAACTGCGGGAGAAATTTGATGCCGTGGTGATCGCCGTTGGCGCCCAGAAGGGACGGGTGATACCGGTTCCCGGCCACGAACGGGTGATTCCGGCGCTCTATTTTCTCCGCGACAGCAGGCTCGATTGTGCCAAGGTCGGCAAAAGGGTGGTGATCATCGGCGCGGGAAACGTTGGCTGCGACGCCGCCTCAGAGGCGTTTCGTCTCGGGGCCGAGTCGATTGTCCTGATTGACGTCCAGAAACCAGCGTCGTCGGGAAAAGAGCGAAAAAGCGCGGAAGACGCAGGGGCGACTTTTCTCTGGCCGCGCTTTACCAAGCAGATAACTGAGGTCGGCGTGGAGCTGACGGATGGGGAAGTCCTCCCCGCGGATACGGTGATCATGGCCGTGGGCGATCAGCCCGAACTTTCGTTTCTGCCGGACGAGATAAAAACAGAACGGGGTTTTATCTCGATTGATGCCAACTATCAGACCTCCGCGCCCGGCGTCTATGCGGTGGGAGATGCCGCGCGTCTGGGCCTTCTGACCGATGCGATCGGTTCCGGCCGCAAGGCGGCGGTGGCGATTGACGACATGCTGCGGGGCCGGGAAGAAACATACGATCAGATTCCGACGATCGCTGTTGAACGGGTGAAACTCCAGTATTACGATCCGCGCCCCCAGCATTTCGAGGACATCGTTGCGTGCGCGGCTAATTGCGCGTCCTGCGGCGGCTGCCGGGATTGCGGGATGTGTGAGACGGCCTGCCCGCAGAACGCGATTTCCCGTAAGGAAGGAGAAGATGGACGTTTTGAATATGTCGTTGAGGACAGTCTCTGCATCGGTTGCGGAACCTGTGCGGGCGTCTGTCCGACGGGTGTATGGAATCTTGTCGCCAATGTTCCGCTGGAATAGCCGATAAGGGTAATTAATTTGCTTAAGCGAAGGAGAAAGCCATGTATGATTTAAAGACCAGCAAGGATGTCTTGAAGGTGGTAAAAGACAGAAACGTCAGTTTCATTCAGTTCTGGTTCACCGATGTGCTGGGGGTTCAGAAGATTTTCAGCATTACCCCCGACGAGCTGGAGATGGGGATGGAAGAGGGAATGGGATTCGATGGTTCCTCCATCGCCGGTTTCTGCCGGATTGAGGAAAGCGACATGATCGCGATGCCAGATCCGACAACATTTCAGATTATCCCCTGGCGGCCCACGGATCGGCCCGTTGCACGGATGATCTGCGACATCCAGACCCCGGACGGGAAACCGTACGAGGGCGATCCCCGGTATGTCTTGAGAAGGACGCTGAAAAAGGTGACCGACAAGGGATACACATTCTATGTCGGCCCGGAGCTGGAATTTTTCTATTTCGCCAGCGACAAGGCGCCGGAGTTTCTGGATATGGGCGGCTATTTCGATGGTCTGCCGGTTGACCGGGCGACGGATCTGCGTCGCCAGACAATCTTTGCCCTGCAGGATATGGGCATCAGGGTTGAGTACAGCCATCACGAGGTTGCCCCGAGCCAGCACGAGATCGATCTGCGGTACGACGAGGCGCTGAAAATGGCCGACAAGGTGATGACCTACCGCACCGCGGTCAAGGAGATTGCCCGGCTGAACGGCGTTTACGCGACCTTTATGCCGAAACCGGTTTTTGGACAGAATGGAAGCGGCATGCATGTCCATCAATCCCTGTTCAAGGGCGACAAAAACACCTTTTTTGACGGCAAGGACAAGTACAATCTTTCGAAGACGGCCAAGCAGTATATCGCCGGCATCATGACGCATGCCCCTGAAATAACGGCGATTTGCAACCAGTGGATCAACTCTTACAAACGCCTGGTTCCCGGGTACGAGGCCCCCGTTTATGTGGCCTGGGCAAGACGCAACCGCTCGGCGATGGTGCGTGTGCCGATGTACAAGCCAGGCAAGGAGAAGGCCACCCGGATGGAGTACCGTTCACCGGATCCGGCGTGCAATCCGTATCTGGCCTTTGCGGTCATGCTGGCGGCGGGACTCAAAGGGATTGAAAAGGGCTACAAGCTTCCCGAGCCGGTGGAGACGGACATCTTCGAGATGGACGAAAAGGCCCGTGCCGAGGCCGGCATCACCTCCCTTCCGGGCAGCCTGTACGAGGCCCTGCAGATCGTCCAGAAAAGCGAACTGGTTCGCGAAACTTTAGGGGAGCACATTTTTGAAAAGTTCGTCGAAAACAAGAAGGTCGAGTGGGATCGTTTCCGTATCCATGTAAGCCAGTACGAGATCGACCGTTATCTGCCAATGCTGTAGGCGTAATGCCTATCTATGCAATACAGGGGAGTTATTTCGAAATTTTCTTTACGGGCAAGGAACTTTCTGATAGCTCCCCTTTCAGTTGACGGTTGACGGTTGACGGTTGACGGTTATCGGTTGACGGTTATACCAACAGACCGGAAACCGTGAACCGGAAACTGTGAACCGGAAACCGTCAACCGGAAACTGTGAACCGGAAACTGTGAGTTATTGGTTATGTTTGAAAAAAGACAAAAAACTGCGCTGCTGGTCCTTGACGACGGCAGCGTTTATCGGGGCGAGGCCTTTGCCGGCGCCGGCGAGATGCTGGGAGAGGTCGTCTTTAATACCGGCATGACCGGCTATCAGGAGATCGTGACCGATCCCTCGTACAAGGGGCAGATCGTCGTCATGACCTACCCGCTGATTGGCAATACCGGCATTAATCCCGATGACATGGAATCCGCAGGCATACATCTGGAGGGCTTTATCGTCCGGGAGTATCAGGATATTCCCAGCAACTGGCGGTCCCGGGAGGATTTGAAGACATTTCTCGAGCGCCATGGCAAGCTTGGCGTGGAAGGAATCGACACCCGCGCCCTGACCCGCCGTATTCGCACCGCGGGGGCGATGCGGGGGATTCTCACGACCGAAACAGACGACGTTGATGCCTTGCTTGCGCGCGTGCGTGCGTATCCGGGGCTGGTCGGACGCGATCTGGTGCGGGAGGTGAGCTGTCAAACTCCCTATCTCTGGAAAGCGGAGCTTAATGTTCATAAAAACGGCAATCCCCATAAGATAACGGCAACAGGCGAGGTTGCCACGTCCGGTGAGGAGAAGCCTTTTGGTGTCACGGAACCGGAATCAGCGGGCGATACAGCCGTCCTTCCCGGGGCTGTCTCCCGGCGTCGCGTCGTGGTGCTTGATTGCGGTGTAAAATACAACATCTTGAGGAACCTGGAGAAACGGGGGTGCGAGGTGCTGGTTTTTCCGGCCACAACGACACACGACGCAATCCTCGCCCTGCGGCCGGACGGGGTTCTTTTGTCCAACGGACCCGGCGATCCGGCGGCCCTGCCGTACATCGTCGAGACAGTGAAAAACCTGCTGGGAAAGGTGCCTATTTTCGGCATCTGTCTCGGCCATCAGATCCTGGGGCAGGCGGTTGGCGGCCGGACAGCGAAGCTGAAGTTCGGCCATCACGGGATTAATCAGCCTGTGCGCAACATGCACAGCGGAAAGGTGGAAATAACCTCGCAGAATCACGGCTTTGTGGTACTGCCCGAGTCGCTTCCCGAGGGCAGAACAAAGCAAAGCTTAATGTCCATAAACCGCCAGGAAAACCTCAACGATTGCACATCGGAGGGTCTTCTCTATCCGGAGCTTTCCGCCTTCAGCGTTCAGTACCATCCAGAGGCGGCGCCGGGTCCGCACGACGCCTCGTATCTGTTTGATGAGTTCATCAAGCTCATGGAGAAGGAGTAAAGAATGATTCTGATTATCGATTTCGGTTCCCAGTACAACCAGCTTATCGCCCGGCGCGTCCGTGAGCATCAGGTGTACTGCCAGATCGAGCCACCTGATATCGCGATTGAAAAGATTCGGGATTTGAAGCCCGAGGGGGTTATTCTCTCCGGCGGGCCGGCCAGCATCTACGAAAAGAATGCCCCGCGCGTCGATAAGGGTATATTTTCACTGGGCGTTCCGGTTTTGGGAATCTGCTATGGCTTGCAGTTCATGGTAGATGCCCTCGGCGGCAAGGTGATCGCCTCGCAAAAACGGGAGTACGGCTTAGCCGAGTTAAAAGTGGCGGAGAACGGAGGGGCGCTCCTGGCCGGAGTTGCCGGTAAAACCAATTCCTGGATGAGCCACGGAGACCGGATCGGGCGTCTGCCGCAGGGCTTTGCTGTTACCGCCGGTACGAAGAACACGGAGGTCGCCGCCGCTGAAGACCTCAAGCGCCGCCTCTACGGTCTGCAGTTTCACCCCGAGGTCGTCCATACCGTGCACGGAAAAAAGATCATTGAAAACTTCCTGTTCGGGATCTGCCGCTGTGAAAAGAGCTGGACAATGAACGCCTTCATCCGCGACGCGATCGTGGATATCCAAAAGACGGTCGGCGACAAACGGGTGGTGCTCGGTCTGTCCGGCGGGGTTGATTCCTCGGTCGCGGCTGTCCTGCTGCAGCGGGCGATCGGCCGCCGCCTCACCTGCGTTTTCGTTGACAACGGCCTGCTGCGCCTTGATGAAGGGAAAAAGGTGCGGGAGGTTTTCGGGAAGCATTTCCGGATGAACCTGCGTTTTGCCCGGGCGGGGAAGACGTTTCTGGAAAGGCTGAAGGGGGTAACCGATCCGGAACGCAAGCGCAAGATTATCGGCCGCACCTTTATCGAGGTGTTCGACCGGGAGGCCAACGCTATCCCGGACGCGAAGTTTCTTGCCCAAGGCACCCTCTACCCCGACCTGATTGAGTCGCACTCGGCCTTCGGCGGGCCGAGCGCCGTCATCAAATCCCACCACAACGTGGGCGGATTGCCGAAACACATGAAGCTGAAACTCGTCGAACCGCTGAAGCACCTCTTCAAGGACGAGGTGCGGCGGCTGGGGAAGGAGCTCGGGATGTCCGACGAGCTGATCTGGCGGCAGCCTTTTCCCGGACCCGGACTCGCCGTGCGGATTGTCGGCGAGGTCACCGCCAAAAGGCTCGCGGTGCTGCGCAACGCCGATGCGGCGCTGATGGAAGAGATCAAGGCGGCGGGGTTGTATCGGGAGCTCTGGCAGTCGTTCGCTGTTTTGCTGCCGATCCGCAGCGTCGGGATTATGGGCGACCAGAGAACCTACGAGGATGCGATTGCGATCCGGGCGGTGACGAGCGAGGACGCGATGACCGCCGATTGGGCGAAGCTCCCGCATGAGCTCCTGGGGCGCATTTCCAACCGGATCATCAATGAAGTGCGCGGCGTCAACCGGGTAGTCTATGACATCAGCTCGAAGCCGCCCGCCACCATCGAATGGGAGTGATATGCCGAAAAGAACCGACCTGAAAAAAATACTGATCATCGGCTCCGGGCCTATCATCATCAGCCAGGCCTGCGAGTTTGACTATTCCGGCACCCAGGCGTGCAAGGCTCTCACAGAGGAGGGCTATGAGGTGGTGCTGGTCAACTCCAACCCGGCGACGATCATGACCGACCCGGAAACGGCAGATCGCACCTATATAGAACCTATTACGCCAGAAGTTCTTGAAAAGATTATTGAAAAAGAAAGACCGGATGCGTTGCTGCCTACCCTCGGCGGGCAGACCGGCCTGAACACGGCGGTTGCGGTCGCGGAGTCGGGGGTACTGGAAAAATACGGCGTCGAGATGATCGGGGCGTCGCTTGCGGCCATCCACAAGGCGGAGGATCGGCAGCTCTTTCGTGCCGCGATGGAAAAGATCGGCCTGAAGGTTCCCAAAAGTGGGTTTGCCCGGACGATGGAAGAGGTTTTTGCCGTTTCCGCCGAGATCGGGTTCCCCATCATTATCCGCCCTTCGTTCACCCTTGGCGGGACGGGCAGCGGGGTAGCATACAACCGCGAAGAGCTCGCCGCCATCGCCAAGGGCGGTCTCGATGCTTCGCTCATCCACGAGATCATGCTGGAGCAGTCCGCCCTCGGCTGGAAGGAGTACGAACTCGAGGTGATGCGCGATCGCGCAGACAACGTCGTCATCATCTGTTCGATTGAGAATCTCGATCCGATGGGCGTGCACACCGGCGAATCGATTACCGTAGCCCCGGCTCAGACGCTGACCGACGTCGAGTACCAGATAATGAGGGATGCGGCAATCGCGGTCATCCGGGAGATCGGCGTGGAGACCGGGGGGTCGAACGTCCAGTTCGCGCTCCATCCGGAAACCGGCGAGATGATCGTCATCGAGATGAACCCCCGCGTTTCCCGTTCGTCCGCCCTTGCCTCGAAGGCGACGGGTTTCCCGATTGCGAAGATCGCCGCGAAGCTGGCCGTCGGCTACACGCTTGATGAGCTTCGAAACGACATAACCCGCGAAACGATGGCGTCCTTCGAGCCGACGCTCGATTACTGCGTCGTCAAAATTCCCCGCTGGACATTCGAGAAGTTTCCGGAAACAGAAGATTTTTTGACAACGTCAATGAAGTCGGTCGGCGAGACGATGGCGATCGGCCGCACCTTTCGCGAGTCCCTGCAAAAGGCGATCCGCTCGCTGGAAATCAAGCGCTTCGGTCTGCTGGACGGCCCGGCAGAGGAAAAGGACTGTTCTCCCGAGGAGTTGGAGCAGAAGCTGCAGAAACCTAATTCGCTACGGCTTTTCTATATCGCGATTGCGTTCAGCCGCCAGATGACTATTGAACGAATACATGAACTTACGATGATTGACCTCTGGTTTTTGCGCCAGATACAGTCGCTTGTGGTGGCCGAAGAAGAACTCCGGAGGGAGGGGTTCTCAACCGATAACCTTCACGCCGCAAAACGGCTTGGCTTTGCCGACCGTTATCTCGGCGCCCTCTGGGATCTCTCCGAGGAGGAAATCCGCGCTCGTCGCTATGCCGCAGGAATCGTTCCCGTTTACCAGCTTGTTGACACCTGCGCGGCGGAATTCGAGGCCTTTACCCCGTATTATTATTCGACCTACGAAACCGAAACCGAGACGCGGCCCTCCGGGAAAAAGAAGATCATGATCATCGGCGGCGGCCCGAACCGGATCGGTCAGGGGATCGAATTCGATTACTGCTGCGTCCATGCCTCGTATGCGATTCGAGAGGAGGGGTTGGAGAGCATCATGGTAAATTCCAACCCGGAGACGGTCAGCACCGACTACGACACCTCGGATCGGCTCTTTTTCGAACCGGTAACGCTCGAGGATGTATTGCATATTCTGAAGGAGGAGAAGCCCGAAGGAGTGATCGTGCAATTCGGAGGGCAGACCCCGCTAAACCTGGCCCGCAGTCTGGAGCAGGCGGGGGCGCCGATTCTGGGCACCTCACCCGACGCGATCGACCGTGCGGAGGATCGGAAGCGTTTTCAGGAGATTGTGCGGCGACTGGATCTGCTTCAGCCGGACAACGATACGGCGATGACTGAGGAGGAGGCGGTAAGCGTTGCCGGCCGCATCGGTTACCCGGTTCTGGTGCGCCCCTCTTACGTACTCGGCGGACGTTCGATGGAAATCATCTACGACGAGGCGAGTCTTCGGCTGTTCATGGGGCGGGCGCTGGAGGTTTCCGCCGGCCATCCAGTGCTGATCGACAAGTTTCTCGAGGATGCAATCGAGGCCGATGTCGATGCGATCAGCGACGGAAAAACAACGGTTGTAGCCGGAATCATGGAACATATCGAGGAAGCGGGCATCCACTCCGGCGACAGCGCCTGCGTCTTGCCGGCGATGACCTTTTCCCCGGAAATTCTCGCCAAGATTGAGAGTCAGACCAAGGCGATTGCCGCCGAACTCCATGTTATCGGCCTGATGAATATCCAGTACGCAATCAAGGATAACAAACTGTACCTGCTGGAGGTGAATCCCCGGGCGTCGCGCACCGTGCCGTTTGTCAGCAAGGCCACCGGAGTGCCGCTGGCCAAACTGGCGACGAAGGTCATGTTGGGGAAAACACTGGAGGAACTGGGCTTCACAGTGCCGGTGCGCCCCGATTATATTTCTGTAAAAGAGGCGGTTTTTCCGTTCAACCGTTTCCCCGACGTCGATATCCTGCTCGGCCCGGAGATGAAATCAACGGGCGAGGTGATGGGCATCGACCACTCCTTCGGCCTGGCCTTCGCCAAATCGCAGATGGCCGCCGGGTTCCAGATTCCCCTCTCGGGCAAGGTGTTTTTGAGCGTGCATGATTTCTACAAGGAACGCATCGTTCCCGTCGCGCGCTCCTTTTCAGCAATGGGATTCAAGATCGTCGCAACCGGCGGAACGGCGGCAACATTGCGCGCGCATGGGGTTTTGGTTGAAACAGTCAATAAGGTCAGCGAGGGCCGTCCCCACGTCGTCGATCATATCAAGAACGGCGAACTCCAGATTGTGATCAACGTCAGTCTGGGCCGGCGTTCCTCCCTGGATGCCTACCATATAAGGCGCGGAGCTCTCCTGTACAATGTCCTCTACACAACAACCCTCTCCGGCGCCCGGGCGCTTGCCGAGGCGGTCCACGCCCTTAAGCAGGAAGCGTGGGGGGTGGCGCCGCTGCAGGAGTATCACAGGAAACAACAGGTTGACGGTTACCAGTTTACGGTTAACGGGCGCTGTGAACCGTCACCCGTCAACCGTCAACCGGAAACCGGAAACCGGAAACCGTGAACCGAAAACATAGGAGAAATTAACATGTATGATGCCGAGGATACGGCGAGACCACGCGAGGAGTGCGGGGTCTTTGCGGTCTATGGCCACAAGGATGCGGCGCGGGTTGCGTTTTTCGGCCTTTTTGCCCTGCAGCACCGCGGGCAGGAAAGCGCGGGGATTACCTCTGCCGACGGCTGTCATGTCTGGGAACACAAGGGGATGGGGCTGGCCTCGGAGGTTTTTCACGAGGATGTCCTCTCGAAACTTCCCGGCAACCTGGCGATAGGCCATGTCCGCTACTCTACCACCGGCTCTTCGGTGCTTTCCAATGCCCAGCCTTTTTTGGTGCATCACGCCGACGAGTACTACGCGCTTGCCCATAACGGCAATATTGTCAATGCCCTGGCGCTAAGGGCGGAGCTGGAACAGAAGGGGGCGATTTTCCAGTCCACGATGGATAGCGAGGTGATCGTCCATCTGATGGCACCCTACCTGAAAGAAGGTCTGGAGGTGGCCCTGACGAAGGCTCTGTCTCGCGTTGAGGGAGCCTACAGCATCGTGATGCTGACCAGAAACAGGATTATCGCCTTCCGTGATCCCCGGGGCTTCCGGCCGCTGTCGCTGGGAACCCTCAACGGCGGCTGGGCCGTGGCGTCCGAGACCTGCGCGTTTGATCTGGTCGGGGCAAAGTACATCCGCGACATAGAGCCGGGAGAGATGATGTTCATTGACGAAACCGGCCTGCACAGCATGAAGCCGTTTGCCCCGGTCAAGCCGGCTCATTGTATCTTCGAACTGATCTATTTTTCCCGCCCGGACAGCAACGTCTTCGGCAGGAACGTCTATATGTGCCGCAAACGGCTGGGGCGCAATCTGGCGCGGGAGTACCGTCCGGACGTAGAGCTGGTGATGCCGTTTCCCGATTCGGGGAATTACGCAGCGATTGGCTATGCGGAGGAAAGCAAGATTCCCTTTGAAATGGGGATGATAAGAAATCATTATGTCGGCAGAACCTTCATCCAGCCCAGTCAGATCATGCGGGATTTCGGCGTGCAGGTGAAGCTCAACCCGGTTACCCAGTTGCTCGAAGGCAAAAAAATCCTGATCATCGAGGATTCCGTTATTCGGGGAACGACCAGTAGAAACCGGGTGCGCCGCCTGCGCGAATGCGGGGTGAAGGAGATCCACATGGCGGTGAGCTGTCCGCCGACCCGCAACCCCTGTCCGTACGGGATCGATTTTTCGGTGCGCGGCGAACTGATCGCCGTCGGGAAGGCAACCGAAGAGGAAATTGCGGCGTTTATCGGTCTCGACAGCATTCACTACCTGTCCATCGCCGGGATGATTGATGCTATGGAGCTTCCGGGGGATAATTTTTGTCTGGCCTGTTACAACGGCGCCTACCCCGTGCCCCCGCCTGAAAAATTCGGGAAATTCTGCCTGGAAGACGCCCACTAACCGCAACAAGGCTGATTTCGCGGCAGCGGAACTCCGGAAGGGCAGGAAGGGGTGACGAAGAAGAGAGTGACCCTGACCGCAGGCGCCGCCTTGTGCCAGACCCTCGACAAATAATCCTGCGGATATCAAAGTAATTCGGCATTGGTCAGTATAGCGACAATGTCTTTTCCAAGATCGCCTCGTAGTTTATGACCGTCGAACAGTTCTAAAAATACCATACCACAGTTGTGGTTAAAAGATGGCTGAAGTGCTTTGCCCTGGAAATACCTCCCCTGAATATTCGCTTGGTTGCCGACTCTCGGATAAAGAAGAAAGCTTCGGTTTGCACCGAATTGGACGTTGTACGCGTGCATCTGCTGCAGATCGGCATCGCCTGGTTTACCATCGCCTGGAATTTTCCATTTGGTATCCATGACGACCCGCTCGTAATTGGAACCGGTATCGATCTGGGCAATGATGTCGGGACGGATGGCCTTCTGCATATTATCGGCAGACCAGAATGGGCGGGATACTTGAGCCTTGAACGAGATCCGACGGAACGTCTGTTTCATTTCTGCCCGCTTAAGCTGAACGTAGACAAAATGTTCGAACAGGGTATTCATATCGAACAGGATCGCCAGGACATCCTCCCTGCCGCCACAAACGTCGGGATTATAGTTCAGTATGATCAAGCGGGCGAGTTGCAGCGCCTTGCGGTAATGTTCTGTGTTCCGGGTGTAGGGGAGGCGGCTGAACGTCCGTTCCGTAACTTTAAGGACGTCAACATCCTCGAACAGAATAGCAAGGTTATGTGCGAAAGCGACCAAATGCGGATTGGGTGAAACGCGAACAAGCACATCCAGCGCGACACGCAATATTTGGTTGAACGGGTTGTTGCGATCATAGAACACGTGGGCCGTGAAGAACCGCTCGCGATGGACAATATTCTTGGCCAGGTGCTGTTGAAAGATTATACGCCCTTTCAGGGTAGGGAGATTCCCGCAGGTTTGGCGATACTTCCGAACCAGACCATGATGCACAAGCTCATCGACTTCCGCCAGAAAAGACTCGAAGTAGATATCGAGTAACGAGGACGACCGCAGTCTCAACCTGGCATCCGACATCGATGCCACCCGGATGAATCCTGATTGACGGAGCATTTCGATCAGAGCGCCCTGCCACTTCTTTTTCTGGGTGGACGAGTCAGGATCCTTGTCTGCCTTGGGCAGAATCTCTATGGTCAGGTTTCCAACCTGGATGACGCCAACATAGTTCCGGAAATGGATGCGATCGAATCCGACCGCAAAGAACCGATTGCCATGCCGTTCGTTGTACTGCACCAAACGTTTGAAGTGGTCATGGGTAAACGACCCCCTCACTGGCAGTGTTGTGTGTTCGAACACCTGGATGACATTACTCATAGACTGCACGGAAGTCCTCGTCATTCAGGGTCATGGAATCTTGTAACGCGTAAACGCGTCGTTCTTCGAACTCATCCGCACCCCAGTCGCCTGCCGCCCACTCGATCGTTTCGTCTTTTCGCGTGACAAACCGCTCACCAAGAACCATGCCGATCTTGGCCGGATCGCCGTAAAAATATTCCTCCAGCAGGGGCAGGATTCTCGTTGCAAAGATGTTGCGCAATTCGTCAAGGGGGTTATCTTTCTTCTCAATACCCATGAAGTAGGAATGGCCGATGCAATGATCCTTGTCCAACAATTTCTCGATACGCGCATTGATTTTTATGAGAAGGCGTCTGAGATCCACTTCAAGATTCCCGTGTTGTTGAATGAGTTCGGGTTGCGGAGGAATGGCCACGAATGTGAAGCGGCGACGCAGAGCCGTATCGAGTGCCTCCACACTCCGGTCCGCCGTATTCATGGCGCCGATGATGTAAAGGTTACGGGGTACCACGAATTCCTGTCTGGAATATGGCAACTGCGCCCGAAGCTCGTTTGGCGCTCCTTTGCGTTTGTCCTCTTCAATAAGAGCAATCAGTTCGCCAAAGATGCTGGCCACATTGCCGCGGTTGATCTCGTCGATGAGAAGCGCGTAGTTGTGATCGGGGTCATCCGAGGCCCGGTTGACCATATTCTTGAAGATTCCCGGCTTGACTTCGTAGGTCAGAGTTTCGTTCACCTCTGCGGACATTAAGGGTTTGATGCCCTCAACGAAGTCCTCATAACAGTAAGATTGATGGAATGTAACGTATTCGTAACGCTTGATCTCTTTGGTAACTGGTTTGAATTCTCGAAACATCTTCAGTCTTACGATCAATTCTGGCAATTGCTCCTCAACCATTTCTCGGTCTACGGTCCAGACGGATTGCTCATCTTTTGAGAAGATCAGCGGTTCATCCCGTTGTGCATTTTTCACATTGGGGCAGTCCATCTTTGTATGAATCTGTAACCAGGACCAAATTGTGTTCTTAGGGTTCTGATTTGCCTGGCGGCGAATTTTGGCTTGCAGCAAGGGGTGGTCAAAGATGGTGGACACCTTCGCCGGTCCCAAATCATAGAGGACGATGACGATCACCTGCAACCAGGTCAGCTCTCCGGCCATTTCCTTGGCAAACTGATCCCGAGTTACCATCTGACTCTCAGTAAAGCGTGTCATATACTCATTGCGGAGGGCGTGTGTCTTCCCTGTGCCTGGGGGACCGTAGAGGATAGTATTGAGAGCTGGTAACGGTTTGCTGTCTGTGGGAACCTGAACGTCTATTCCTAAAACAAGACCCTGAATGCCTTTAAAATGGGCTTCCGTGATTTTCAGGTTTGTTCCTTGCCTACCCGCCGGGAAATCTGAAAACCCGTGCAGAGCATCAAGTTCTGCTCTGAGTACAGGGGCGTTCCACAGATTCTTGTCGATGCGGATTATTACACCTTCTGAAGCGCCCTTCTCAGTCGGTTTTATCCAGTAGGAAACCTCCTTGGCATCTTCCTCAGAAACCTGCACTTCAGACATTACTGTTGCAAGTCCATAGCAGCCGCTGTTTTTTCCTGTTACCCAGATGATGACTCTGTCGCCCGTTTTGATTTCTTTCTTGTGTTGGTTAACCGACCATGTTTTCAATGCCCCATCCCGCAAAGCGCCGATCACATCGTAGTCCTTTGGATTGCCTTGGAAGATCCAGTAGCGCGGCTCATGCGTTTCGCTCTCTGTCTTCGTTAACATCCCAGCAGCCATTCTCCGACCTTCCTCATTTCCCACAAGGAATTCGTTAAGAGCATCGGTGCGGTAAAAATTTTCAAACTGAGGGAACCAATTGATGAGTTGCTGCTGCGCCTCGCGGACAACTTGGTAGCGTTTCACTATATCCGCCGGTAGGGTGATGTCGAAAAGCGCCAATGAGTCGGCGGTCTTGTTGTTGAGGATGGAGAAACTTTTTTTGTCTACCCGGTTCAGATAGATGGTTGCGAGGCCGATGCCGAAATATTTGAAGGCTTTCGTTTCGGCAAGCCATTTCGACTCATCGAAATCGGAGTCGAATGGATTAAAAACGAACGGATGAAATTGTTCATAATTGGTTTCAATGGTCTGCCGAAACTTAGTGCTCGACCGTTGACCACCGCTCTGTAAGTGACCACCTTCGTGAGCGAACTTGTAGAAGAAATTGATAAAATCGGATTTGGACAATCCGGAAAGATAGTTCTTTGTAATCGTGTCGCTGTAATAGTCCTCGTTCTTGGAATGGGGATTGCTCTCGAACCATTTAAAGAATGCATCGATCAGTTCTTGAGGTGGCTTTTTCATGGGTTATCCTCCTAATCGGGTGTTCGCAGTCGATGTCCGCCCGCCGTACGCGGACCATCCTTATTCCCGCCATCATTTCCTACCCGTAATCAAATTGACTACGACTTTCGCCAGAACGTCTTTCTCTTCCGGCTTACTTTCTGCAATCATCAGCGTGATGGCGACCAGAGCATTGTCGGCAATGTGCCGGGAGCCGTCGGCGCAATAAAGGATACCGTTCTTCTCCATGAACCAGAGAAACAAGGCGGCGGCAATGCGCTTGTTGCCATCCACGAAACTATGGTTCTTTACCAGAAAATAAAGAAGATGCGCGGCCTTTTCTTCAAGGCTCGGATAGAGGTCTCTCCCGTCGAACGTCTGCATCACCGCCCCAAGCGAACCAGGCAGGCTGCCGTCTTTCTCTCTGCCAAAGAGCTCTGATCCTCCGAATTTGCAGCGCAACTGCTCGATAACGATTAAAGCCTCCTGATAATCAATACCTTTTGCCGCTGCCTTCTTCAAACGGGCAAGTGAAACCCGCTGGTGATCGTAATCGTCCAATAAGTCAAGGGCATAAGAATAATCCGTCACCACATGGAGAAGCGCCCTGGCCTGGTCTGATGTCACATCATACCGGTCCAGGACCTGGCCGACCAGCTTAAGGGACTGGCGTAGTTCCTTTAAGCGGCGCTGGTTAACGGAATACCCCTTCAGAATATGGTCGCGCAAGGTCTGCGTCGCCCAGATGCGGAACTGTGTGCCGCGCTTGGAGTTGACGCGATAGCCCACGGAGAGGATGGCATCGAGGTTGAAGTTTTCGACCTGATAGGTTTTGCCGTCAGCGGCAGTTGTTGCAAAAAATGCAACAACTGAATCGCGCACCAACTCCTGTGATGAAAATACATTACGCAAGTGACGGGAAATAACCGATTTGTCGCGATCGAAGAGGGATGCTATCTGGTTTAAATTCAACCATAATGTGTCCTTTTCCAGCCGGACATCGAGACTTATCGTGCCGTCCGGGTTGTTGTAAAGCACTACGGCGCCGGTGCTATGTTTGCTGAGCGGTTCACTATGGATGCCGGATTGCTTCTTCATCACAACCCTCCAGTGCGGTTGATCATTTCAGTGCGGGATGGATCCATTGACAATCAAACCCCATTCTTTATTTACACTGCCCTTTGCACACTTCCAATCTGAAATCAATGAGGTCGCCCCAATGGGTATCGTATCGACTTGTATTTGCAGTGAATTTAAAATATAATTGAACAAAAAGGTATTTACATGTTTAGCGGCTCAGTTTAGCTCCAGCTATACGGTTTAAGCTGACGCCTGATTCCGCTGCCTGAATAGCAAGATTCCTATGAATTTCAGGAGGGACACGAACCATGAATTTACCGCTATATCTTTTACAGGCTATCGGTTGCGGGACTGCCTCACCGGCATGCGTCATATCGTTGATAACACTCTCAATGGTCTTACGAATACCCTTCAAGGCCGACTCAGGCGTCTTATCCAACCAGCTCAAACTCGGGAACTCGGTGCATAAACCGACATATTCTTGATCATCATCAGACCAAGTTACGCGGTAAGTATAACGATCATTTTTCAGTGGCATCTTCAACCTCCAACTTGTCAATAGCCAAAAGTACCTGCTTTACCTGGTAGGCCCTGGCCTTATTATTCTGTATGTTGATCCGTGGGTCTCCTTGCCAAGGCATCTTGTATACGTGGTGACTTCCATCCATTTGGCGCGCCTGCCCGAAATAATAAATACAGACTTTGCTTAAGTCAGCAAAGCGAACGTCCGCGGGTTTATTTTTCATCTGTATCAGAATATCTTCAACCTTGGCCATGTTTTTATAGTATCAATATTGATATTTATGTGAAGCCGTTTATTTCAGCCCTGACCTCTGCGCATTTCCATCGGAATTCATTGGATTCGATTCATGAGCTAAATCGTTGACTTGTATTGAAGTCTTGGATGATTCAAAAAAAGAAAGCCTGTTGCTTACAGGAAGCACAAAAGCCCCCGCTCCTCCCTCAAAAATGCCACATTTCAAGCACAATATCCTTGATATACCTTGATGCAATTGCAAAACCATTTGTCATTCCCGAAAGCGAAGCTTAATGTTCATAATGTTTCTATCCCCGATAACAGCATTCGGGGACGAATATGGTTTTTCAAGCAGTTAGAACCAGATTATGAACATTAAACTTCGTTTTCCCGCTCAGAATCGTTGCGGGAATGACAAGAATGGGGAGTTTTGCGATTACCTCTACCTTGTTAAAAAAATTGCAACTTTGAACAGTGTATTTGAACAGCTTCAAAAAAATCCCAAAGCGCCTATCGCTCCAATATTAAGGGCAACGCCAAAGGCATCCATTCCCCTGCTCATTGATTGCCAATGGGTTCCCTGCCAGTAGAGACGGTGGCAGGCGGGGCATTCGGCAAAATGGTCCTGGGTGAGGAACACGTAGGGCGGGACACGGTCCTTCACCGTTTCTTTAGTACGTCCTTCCAGCCGCCGGTTGCATTCCAGGCAGATGGTGAAAGGACGGAGGCAGCCTTTTTCCAATTTTAAGGCGCGGATGACCTGCTGCACCTGTGCCGTAAAATGGTCGCTCTCAATGAGGACAGCCTTGATATGTCCAGCCACAATGACACGGCGTTTCATAATTCGCCGGTCACGGGTCAGAAGTATGCGTTTTTCATCCAAGGCAGCGGCGACTATCGCGGCATCGTCGGCGCCGGTAAAGAGGAGGGCATCAAAACCTGCCATGCGCAGCCACTTTGCCATTTTGCCCACATTATTATCGACGATAAATTTAAGCTCGGCGTCAATCATCTTAGTAACGGCGGCGGAATTTGCACCTTTCGAACCATATTCAACGCTCTGGTCCGAACAATCAGATGGCATATTAGTATTTTGTTGGCGTCCTTTCAAGAGCATTAATGTTTGTGTCATCCTTGTTTGAATAAAAGCAATTGATTATTTTTGGAAATTAGTTCACCCTCCGCCGATCTTTCATAACGCAAAAAAGGTGAGGACGTTTCCATTTGATCTTTAATTTTTAAAACTTTTGAGGGTTAAAGAGTGCACGCAAAACTCGATAACATCGCGATCGTCCTGAAGAGCCCGAAGTTTGCCGGGAATGTCGGCTCGGCGGCGCGGTGCGCCAAAAATATGGGCATAGCGGAGCTGATTGTTGTCGGCAACCGGGAGCTCGACGACGAGGAAATGCGCAAGATGGCGACCCATGTCGCGGGCGATATCGTCGATGGCATCCGCCATTATGACACGCTCGACGAGGCGCTGGCCGAATTCAACTGGGTGGTTGGGACGACGGCGCGGCAGGGGTGGGGGCGCGGGCCGGTGGTCTCGCCGCGGCAAATGGCCGAGCAGATCGTTAATGTGTCGCAAAAAAACCGGGTCGCCCTCCTCTTCGGCCCGGAGGACGCGGGGCTGACCAACGACGATTTGCGCTTCTGCCAGACGCTGGTCTCGATTCCGACCGCCGGCTTCAAATCGCTGAATCTCTCCCAGGCGACGATGGTCGTCTGCTACGAAATATTTGTCGCCCAACGGGAAGAAGCCGCCGGATTTAAACAAAAACTCGCCGAAGCAAGGGAACTGGACGGCATGTACGCCCACCTGCAGGCAACCCTGTCGGCAATAGGCTTCCTGCTGCCGGAGAATCCCGATTACTGGATGACCCATATCCGCCGCCTCTTTTCCCGCACCACGCTGCTGGCGCGGGAGGTAAAAATCATTCGGGGCATCTGCCGCCAGATCGAGTGGTACGGCGACCACAAGGAGCGGAAAACACCCCTGTTTTGAGCTTAGCGCCCCGTCGCAAGCGGGTAAGACTTATAAAAAATAACTGAAATTCGCAGAAGGTTTTCACATGACGAAAATACTCATTATCTATCACTCGCAGACGGGAAACACCGCAAAAATGGCGCAGGCCGTCGCCGCTGGGGCCCGCCTCATTGACAATACGGAGGTTCTGCTAAGAAGGGCGCAGGAGGCCTCCTTGGATGATCTGCTGGCGGCGGATGGTCTGGCAATTGGCACTCCGGAATACTTCGGATATATGTCGGGAATGATAAAGGATTTCTTTGACCGTACCTTTTATCCCGCCCAGGAAAAGGTTTTCAGAAAACCGTATGCGGTTTTTATCAGCGCCGGCAACGACGGCGCCGGCGCCCTGAAGAGCGTCGAGCGGATCGCCCTGGGCTACAAGTTCAAAAAGGTGTCCGAGCCGGTACTTGCTTGCGGCGTGCCGACTGAGGACGTTCTGGAGCAGTGCCGCAACCTCGGAGGCGTGCTTGCCGGCGGCTGCCAGATGGGAATCTTCTAAGGACAGTGCAGAAGAATTATTGCGTTAAGTATTCGATTGATTTTCATTTAATTATCCGTTAACATCCGTAGCATGTTCACGATCAGATTCAGCAAACAGGCCAATAAAATCAAGGCAAAAATGCCCAAAATCATTGCCGGGCGGATTGACGCCGAGCTTGAATCGATTGCCGAAAATCCCACAACCTATCAAGGGGACTGGAAGCCGCTGCAAGGCTCACCTTTTTGGCGACTGCGCGTAGGGAATTGGCGGGCAATCTGTGAAATTATCAATGACGAACTTATAATCTACGTCCTTAAAATCGGAGCGAGAGGAGACGTTTACAAATGAACATCCAGATCATCGAACATAACGGCGCACCGGAATATGCAATCGTCCCTTTTCGTGAATGGGAAACGATCATCGATCGTTTGGAAGAGATGGAAGATATTCGTGATGCCCGTACGATCTCTGTCGCAATTGCCGGCGGTGAAGAAACCTACCCGCATGAATTCGTCAAGCGCCTGTCGTCAGAGGAAAATCCTCTTAGGGTATGGCGTGAATATAGAAAACTCACACTGGCAACGCTGGCCAAGGAGTGCGGCGTATCAATCCCGGCCCTGTCCCAGATCGAAAACGATAAGCGCACCCCCAGCGTGGATTTGCTGCTGAGGCTCTCAAAGGCGCTCTGCTGCGACATGGAGGACCTGATCCGGGGAGATTAGCGAATGCTTTATCGTTTGATTTTACAGAAAGCTCAGGAATGGCTTGCCTCGGAAAGATGCACGATCCGGCCGCTTCTGGATTACATCAATGCCAACGGCAATTTACGCGAAGCTCAGGTGCAAGCCCTGCTCGTATATTTATTCCTGAAAATCGCCGGCGGGAATAAACGGCTCGGAACATTATTTGCGGAAGGTTTTTTCGCCCGCCCTGAAGACCTCGCTTCCCTGAACATTAATCAAGCCGCCCGGGCTGTTTTTGAAGCGAATCCTGCGTCCAGGGCCTTGTTTGATTTATCCCGTACCCCGCTCAATGGCCCGACGAGTGGCAATGGTCACGGCAAAAAAAATCAAAGAACCCTGTTTCCCGATTTGGAAAAACACCTTCTGGCACACCCACGGGAGACAGATTATTTGGCCATCAGCAAGAAACTTTTTTACAATGTGGAATATCCCGATTTTCTATTCAGCCTCCCGATGGGCGCGGGCAAAACTTTCCTGATGGCTGCCATCATCTATCTGGACCTCTATTTTGCTTTGAATGAGCCGGACAATAAACACTTCGCCCACAATTTTCTGATTCTTGCCCCCTCCGGGCTCAAAAGCTCGATTATTCCGAGCCTTAAAACCATTGAACGCTTTGACCCTTCCTGGATATTGCCTGAACCATCCGCCAGCGCCCTTAAACGCATGATCCGCTTTGAGGTTCTGGATCAGCCCAAATCCGCCAAAAGAAGCAACAAGGCGCGCAATCCCAACGCGCAAAAGATTGCCAATTATCAGCCGTTTGATGCGCTTATGGGGCTTGTCTTGGTTGTCAATGCGGAAAAAGTCATTCTGGACAGATTGGATTTGACCGCGCAGGGAGAGCTTTTTGAACATAATGAAGATGAAAAAGACCGGCTGGCGAATGAACTCCGAAACATCATCGGTAAAATACCCGCTCTGCAGATTCATATCGACGAAGTGCATCATGCGGCGACGGACGACATAAAACTCCGCCAGGTTGTAAACAAATGGAGCGCGGGCGGGACGATCAATTCGGTGCTCGGATTTTCCGGCACTCCCTATCTTGGTTCGGCCGAGGGCGTAAAAATATCGGATTCCCTTCAGTTAAAATTTACCCAGATCACGAACACCGTTTTCTATTATCCCCTGACCACGGCCGTTAAGAAATTCCTGAAAAAGCCCCGCGTCGAGCAGACCTCCGGCCTCGCGTCCCTTCAGATTATTGAAAAAGGGGTAACGGACTTTCTTGAGACTTTCGGCAATATCGTTTATGAAAACGGCGCCATCGCCAAGCTCGCCGTTTATTGCGGCAGTATTGCCCGGTTAGAAGAAGAAGTATATCCGTATCTCACCGGGACAATGAATATCAAGCCGGATGAAATACTGAAATACCACAAAGGAAATAAAATCTATAAAACCACCAAAGAGGCGGAAACGGAATTTAATTCTATAGATACGCCGGTTTCAAAAAAGAAGATTATCCTCCTGGTGCAAATCGGGAAAGAAGGCTGGGACTGCCGCAGCCTTACCGGCGTCATTCTTTCGCAAAAGGGCGATTGCCCGACCAACATGGTCTTACAAACTTCCTGCCGCTGTTTAAGGCAGGTTGACAAAGGCAGGCATGAAACCGCCGTTATTTGGCTCAATGATGAGAACGCCAAAACCCTGGACAAACAACTGAAAGAGGAACAGCATACCAGCATTCAGGAACTTACCATGCTCGGGAAAGACGGCGAGCCCGTCATGGTGGAGCGCATTTCCCGCATGGATTATCTCAAACTGCCTAAAGTTGATTTTTATCAACTCCATGTGGAATCCTCAGCCATCGCCAGCGAAGAAGCGGTTAATCCCGGACAAAATTTGTCAAACGTGAATGTCAAGGATCATTTCGACACGGCTACGGTCATTGAACGCGGCTTATCGCCGGATGAATTAAAAACCAAGGATATCCTTGCCCGGATTGAAGGGGAACGCGCGGGATTCGATTTATGGATATACGTCATTTCCCGTGAAAGTATGGGAAGCATCGCCAGAAGCGACCTTTACCCGTACCAGCTTGAACTGAAAAGCATCTTTGACGCGATTACTTTTGAAAAAGGCGCAGCCCGTTACTTTAACAGCCTCTTTCGGCAGGACGAGATCCGCGCCCGGATCCGTCTGGCTTTTCACAAACACCGAGAACTGGAAATAAAATCAGAAATTGTTCTGCAAAGCGCGAGTTTACTGGTTATTGAAAAACTTTCCCCGGTGGAGGAGCAAGACAAGCTGTATCCCCACGCTGCCGAGGTAAAAGAGATCATCCAGGCGGACGCAACCGGCAAAGACATGGCCCTGCTCCAGAAAGAAGTGGAAGCAGCACAAAGAAAAATGCAGGAGTTTATCGCCTCTCAGCCGAATCCCGACTTGTTTGCGATGGCGGGCTTCAACGCGCAAGTTCCGAAAATATTCTCCCAAGCCCTAATCAGCAAAAATCGGACATTTCATTATCTCCCTTACAATTTTTATCAAAGCCGGTTTGAATTAAACTTCCTGAAAGAAGTCGTCTCGCTTGCGACATTCACGGAAAATAACTTAGAAGTGTATTATAATGGCGAAGGGCATCTGACCGAATTCCGCATTGCCTGTTGCGCGAAAAAAAATGAGCGCTGGCGGCGCGTCGGGCTTTACACCCCTGATTTTCTGGTCATCCGGCGCAAAGACGGAAACATCCATAAAATCCTGATTGTGGAAACCAAAGGAAGCGGTTTTGCTGCGCAGCCGGAGTTTATCGCGCGCAAGAATTTTGTGGAGTCGGAATTCCTTAAGATGAATAACGAGAAATTCGGCTACCGCCGTTTTGACTACCTCTATCTCCCGGAAGATCCCGACATTAACAAAACCCTTCTTTTGTTCAAAACAAGAATCGAATCATTTTTTAAGGAGAATTAAGCCATGCCTGTGAAATACATACCCTATTATCCCAATACCGTAACGGGGCAGGCGATATTAGACAACATCACCCGCACCCGCCGGGTATTGCGCTACCGGGACAACGGCAAGGTGGTGGACCGCATCAAACGGGGAATGCCGTATTATGAACTGGAAAAGATTGAGGAAGTAAGAAGCCAGACTGACATTCCTTTGCCAAATAAAGAGGAAGAACACGGGGAATTTCAAAATCTTCTCATCCGCGGCGAGTGCATTTCCGCCTGCGCTTACTTGCAAGATCAAGGCGTCAAGGTTGACCTTGTCTATATCGACCCGCCCTTTGCCAGCGGCGCGGATTACGCGAAGAAAGTGTACCTAAGGCGGAATCCTGAGTTTGCCGAAAAAATCGCCAACGCGGAAGAGGAAATGGATCTGGAAGAACTCCGCTCCTTTGAAGAAAAGATGTACGGCGACATCTGGAACAAGGAAGATTACCTGAACTGGATGTATGAAAACCTCACGGCCATTAAAAGTGTGATGAGTGAAACAGCCAGCATTTATGTGCACTTGGACTGGCATATCGGGCATTATGTCAAGGTGCTGATGGATGAGGTGTTTGGCGAGGATAACTATAAAAACGAACTGATATGGCAAAAAACGACGGCGCCAAAGGCTCAATCTGGGCAATTTGCTAATGTACACGATATGATATATCTGTACTCATGCACTGATGATTATCTATTTAATAAACTTTACACAGATTATAGCGAACAATACTTACAAGACTTTTATAAATATGAAACAACGGACGGTAGAAAATACAGGATTTCAGACTTTTCACAAGCTGGGCAAGGAAGCCCAATGTATTTTGGAAAAGACGGAAAATCACTTTTATTAGAGCCTCCATCAGGAAAACACTGGATATGGGGTCAAAATAAAATTACCGATGGTGTGATAAATAAACGTATTATTTTATCAACAAATAATGTCCCCGGATTAATACGTTATTTAGACGAAATGCCAGGGAATCCATTAAGAGATATATGGACAGATTTAAGTGCAATAGGACCTGGGGCAAATGAGAATGCTAACTACGCCACCCAAAAGCCCGAAGCTTTGCTCGAACGAGTCATCCAGGCGTCTTCCAATGAAGGCATGATCATCGCCGATTTTTTCGGCGGCAGCGGTGTTACGGCCAAAGTTGCGCATGACCTTGACCGCAAGTTTATTCATGTGGATGTGGGGATCAATAGCATTCAGACCACGCGTGACCGGCTGATTGCCGTCGGCGCCCAATTCGATATTTACGATATTCAGGACGGCGTGTCGCTTTTCCGCAACCCCGTGCAGACCATGGATAAATTGAAACGCCTGATTGCCGGCCTGAAAAATGAGGATTCTATAGACAGCTTCTGGGAAGGCGCGGTGAACGACAGCAAACTCGGCCTTATGCCGGTATATGTGCCGAACCTTCTTGACCACAGCACAAAGGTGCTCGACATACCGCTTATGAACCGCATCATGAACGAAGCGCTGCCCGACCTGCCGGACGGCGTGAAGCAGGTCATTGTTTACTATGTGGACATCGAAAACGAGCCGGAACTGAAAAAGTTTATCGCCGACTATAATGCGACCAATATTCAGATTGAACTGCGGGATTTAAAGAGCATCCTCGATGAATGCGTTATCAACGATGAAGCGGATTATCAGCTTGAAGAAGTGGAGAGCGGATTTGCCATAGAATTTAAGTCCTTTGTCAGCGACCGGCTTATTCAGAAGATTGACGTCTACAACCAGAAAAAACTCTTAAACGACGCTAAAAACGGATCGTTTGATGAAAACGGTTCTGCAAATGGCGATAACGGCAACGCCGAAAACGGCAATGGGAGCGGCAGCAAAAAACCGTTTACTCCGATAGAAATCAGCAACAGGGGGTTGGAACTAATCGAGCTTGTCAGCCTTGATTGTACAAATTCTGACGGCGTCTGGAAAAACGATATGGAACTCAAAGTGGATAAGAATGGCCATGTCATTCTGAATGGCCGCAAGACAAAGGAATACTGGCACGGCAAAATCGTTGCCGCAAAGAAGCCGTTGCGAATGAAGATACGGAATATCGCCGGAGACGAGTCTGTTATTAATTTACAAGAGAGGTAATTGCAAAACTCCGTGTCATGCCCGAAAGCGGAGCTTAATGTACACAATGCTTTTGTCGGGCATCCATGATTTAAAATAGTTAAAAACTGGATTATGAACATTAAACTTCGTTTTCCCGCCCAGAAGCGTCGCGGGAATGACAAAAGGGTATAGATTTTCAAAGCTCTCTCCGCTGACGTCGCCCGGGGTGTCCCACTATCCATTTACTAAGTGTATTTGTACGAATTAGTAATTAATAGTTAATATATGTCTTTTTTGCGTTGCAATTTTCTTCTCCATCCTTTATAAGTGCCGTCAGTTTTTGAAATGCGCCCCCGCTGGGGTAATTATTCCCAATAAAAGCGGTCGGCAAGGTGATTAGTGACGGAGAACGATATTATTGGAGGGTGAGAAAATGAAACAAGGTGGGAAGATGGGTTGGAGAGCGGCGCTGGTCGCCCTTGCAGTGATGACGGTTATGGCGTTGCCAGGCTTCGCGGCGGGCCCGGCGCAGAGGAACATAATCCTGGCCACGACAACCAGCACGCAGGATTCGGGGCTCTTGGACGTCCTGATCCCGGTCTTTGAAAAGAAGACCGGCTATTTTGTCAAGACAATCGCCGTCGGTTCCGGCCAGGCGATGGCGATGGGGCAGAAGGGCGAGGCGGATGTGCTCTTGGTGCATTCGCCCGCGGCGGAGAAAAAGTTCATGGCGGAGGGATACGGGGTGAACCGCCTGATCGTGATGCACAACGATTTCGTTGTAGTTGGCGCGCCTGCCGATCCGGCCGGGATCAAAGGGACAAAAAGCACGCCGGAGGCCTTCAGTAAAATTGCTGCCGCGGGATCATTGTTCCTGTCGCGGGCGGACAATTCCGGCACCCATGCCAAGGAAAAGGGCGTCTGGAAGGCCGCGGGGATCAACCCCGAGGGGCAGAAATTCTATCAGCAGACCGGCCTGGGCATGGGGCAGACGCTGAACGTCGCGGCAGAGAAGAAGGGATATACACTGGCCGACCGGGGAACCTATCTTTCCATGAAAAAAAATCTTGGCCTGGATATCCTGAAGGAGGGCGACCCGATCCTGCTTAACGTCTATCATGTGATTCAGGTCAATCCGGCGAAATGGCCGAAGGTAAATGCCGAAGGCGCGAAGGCCTTTTCCGACTTCATGGTCTCCGCAGAAACTCAGGGAATCATCAAGACCTTCGGCATCGCCAAATTTGGAGGAGCGCTTTTCTTTCCCGATGCGGGCAAGAAGGAATAGCAGAGCCGGGGCAGTATGGAACTGATTATTGAGGGGTTCAGGCAGGCATTTTATCTGATCTTTACGCTGGATCGGGAAGTCATCGGGATCACGCTGCTGTCGCTCAAGGTGTCGGGGAGCGCGACCTTGATCAGCATGGTCGGCGGCATCTTTGTCGGCACGGCGGTAGCGCTCGCCCGATTTCCGGGAAGGCAGTTGGTCGTGAGCCTGATCAACACCGGGATGGGACTCCCGCCGGTGGTAGTCGGTCTCTTCGTGACGATTTTCCTCTGGCGCAACGGTCCTTTAGGTTATCTGGATATTCTCTATACGCCGACTGCGATCATCCTGGCCCAGACCGTGATTGCCGCCCCGATCGTCACAGGCATAACGCTCGCGGCCATCCAGAACCTGCCTCCCAATCTTCGCCTCCAGATCCTCGCCCTGGGCGCCACGCGCCTCCAGATGGTCTGGCTGCTGGTGAAGGAGGCGCGCCTGCCGCTTTTGGCCGCCGTAATGGCCGGCTTCGGCGGCGTCATCTCGGAGGTCGGGGCATCCATCATGGTCGGCGGGAACATCAAGGGCTACTCCCGTGTTCTGACGACGGCGACGGTGATGGAGACGAGCCGGGGGAATTTCGAAATCGCCATCGCCCTTTCGGTAATTCTGATGCTGCTCTCCTTTCTTGTGAACGCGATCCTCACGAGGATTCAGCAGCGGGAGAGACCCCGATGAGTCACGCGGGCGAGCAGGAGGTTTTACTCAAGGCCGAGAATTTGCTGGTGCGCCGGGGCGGGGCGACCGTGCTCGATATTCCCGAACTGAACGTTTTGCCGGGACAGTTCCTTGTTCTGATCGGTCCGAACGGCGCGGGGAAATCGACGCTGTTGTTGACCCTTGCCGGTCTGCTTGCCCCGGTCCGGGGAAAGCTGCTGTTTCGCGGCGCCAGTATTGGCGCAAGGGGTTTCGACTATCGCCGCCAGATTGCGATGGTTTTTCAGGAGCCGCTTTTGTTTGATGCTACCGTCTTTGATAACGTCGCGGCGGGTCTTAAAATCCGGGACGTGGGGCGGGCAGAGATCGGCAAAATGGTTCCGGAATACCTCGAACGTTTCGGCATAGCGCATCTGGCGAAACGTTCCGCCCGGAAACTCTCCGGCGGGGAGGCGCAGCGCACGAGCCTCGCCCGCGCCTTCGTTACCAACCCGCAGATCATTTTTCTCGACGAACCCTTCTCCTCGCTCGACCCGCCGACTCGCGACGCCCTTACCGACGATCTCGAGCGGATCATCCGCGCCACGCGGACAACGGCGGTTGCCTCGACCCACGACCAGACGGAGGCGCTCAGGCTGGCCGACCGTCTGGCGGTAATGGCGGAAGGACGGATCGTGCAGATCGGGACGTCCGCCGAGGTGCTGTACAAGCCCACTAATGAGGCGGTTGCCTCCTTTGTGGGTGTGGAAACGGTTCTGCCGGGACGGGTTGTGAGGATCGACAACGGCGTTTTCACCGCCGCCGTCGAGGGGGGCGAAATCGAGGCGGTCGGTCAAGTCCGGCTGGGAGAAGCGGTGCTCTGCTGCATCCGGCCGGAGCACGTGACCGTATCCACCAATGGCCACCCCCGGACGACGAGCGCCCGGAACGTCTTTTCCGGAACGATCCGGGCGATTACGCCGCTCGGCCTTTTCCAGCGGATTCGCGTTGATTGCGGATTCGGCCTGGTCGCCTATGTGACACGCCAGTCCCTCGAAGAACTCCATCTTGAAGAGGGAATAAGCGTTACGGCCTCCTTCAAGGCAACGTCCGTCCACGTCATTCGCCGCGGCGGAGGGACAGGGATGGCTCGGTCTGCGCCTTCCAAGCCCTGAGCGGACCTTCTCGACTCACCAATCATGCCCCAAGTTCAGCCTTTCTGATCCCGACCGTCTATTCCGCTCAACAAGATTATGCGACAGTTATTATAAAAAGCGCTGAGTCAGGCGAGGTTTTGTGCTGAACTTTTTATGAGGCCGCAAACCTTAAAACAAGCGTGGCAATGATCAGCGCGACCAGGACGGCGAAGGCGCCAAGATCATGCCGAAAAAAAGCAAACTCGCAAAGCGTGGTGCGCAGGCAGCCGCGCTGGTAGCCCCTCGCCTCCATCGCGAGGGCGAGCTCATCGGCGCGACGGAAAGCGGACAGCAGCAGGGGGACGGCAAGCGCCACGACGGCGCGGCCCCTCAGGACGAGGCCCCCGGTTGTAAAATCGGCGCCCCGCGCCATTTGCGCCATTCGGAGCCGTTCATACTCCTCCAGCAGCATCGGAACGAACCGCAGCGCCATCGCGATCATCAAGGCAAGGTCCTGCGATGGGATTCCCACTCTTGAAAGCGGCCGGAGCAGACGTTCAATGCCCCCGACGAGGGCGGAGGGGGCAGTTGTCAGCGTGAGAATGGCGGCGGCAAGGATGAGGCTGGCGAACTGCCAGGTGACGTAAAGCCCGCGGAGAAGGCCCTCCTTCGTGATCCGGAGCGGCAGCGGGGCAAGGGTGAAAAGGGGAGTCCCTGCGGTAAAGAGGAGATGCACGAGAAAGATCACTGCCAGGAAAAACAGCACGGGCCGGAGCGCCTCCAGAACCTGTGTGGGCGTCATACGGGCGGTAACAACGATGGCGACGAGAAAGGCGCTGATGAGCGGTATTTCCACCGCCGTCGCCCCGAAAATGAGGAGGCTGAGCGCGACGACGGAAACGATCTTTACCCGGGGATCGAGGCGATGGAGGAGCGTATCGCCCGGCAGGTATTGCCCCAATCGGATCATTCCGCGTTATCTCCCGGAGGATGAAGCCCGATCGCTGTCCGGAGTCCGGGCTTGCCGAAGATTTCCTCCGGCGTTCCTGTTCGCAGGAGCAGCCCCTGGTCCATGACCGCGACCCGGTCCGCCTCCGCGACGTCGCGCAGGTCGTGGGCGATGTGGATAATCGCCATCCCCTCCCGGTTCAACCGCCGGATTATCGCGAGTATCCGTTCCCGGCCCGCCGCATCGAGATAGGCGGTCGGTTCATCAAAGGCGATGTAGCGGGGGTTCATGGCCAGTACCCCGGCAATAGAGAGGAGGCGCTTCTCCCCACCGGAAAGGGTATGCGGGGCGCGTTTCTCGAATCCCGTCATTCCGACCATCTCCAGTGAAACAGCGACGCGACGGCGGATCTCCGGGGCGGGAAGGGCGAGGTTCCCCGGGCCGAAGGCCACGTCCTCTTCCACTGTCATCCCGACTATCTGGCTGTCCGGGTTCTGAAAGACCATTCCCACCCGCCGCCGGATCTCCCGGACGGAGGAGCCGTCGGTCGTCATCATCCCGTCCACGCAGACCGTTCCGGAGGCCGGAAACAGGAGGGCGTTCAGGTGCTTGATCAGCGTGGTCTTGCCGCAGCCGTTGGGACCGATCAGGGCTGCATGTTCGCCCTCGGCGATCTCGAGGCTGATTCCCCGGAGAGAGTCGGGAGCTGCGGCTTCGTAACGGTAAACCAGGTTTTCGACACGAATCATAGGAGCTGTCCGTGCAGGCGTTCCCGGAGCTTGATCGCGATCCAGGCAGTCAGAACGATCTTGAGCAGGTCGCCCGCAAGAAAGGGAAGAACGCCGACAGCCAGCGCCTTCAGAAGCGTAAAACGGGCAACGAGGCTAAGCTGCAAAACACCCAGCGCATAGAAGACCGCCGTCCCGGCAACGAGCGATAAACAAAGCCACGCAAAGCCGGGCCTTTCCCTCAGGGCGGTGAGTTTGCCGATGACGAAGGCGGCGACGACGAAGCCGATCAGATAGCCGCCGGTTGGCCCGAAGAGGACGCCAATGCCCGCCTTGCCGCCGGCAAATACCGGCAGACCAATGATGCCGAGGAGGAGATAGACCACCTGGCTGAGCGCCCCGAGACGGCCCCCGAGCAGCGTTCCGGCGAGACCGAGAAACAGGGTTTGGAGGGTAATCGGCACTGGCGGGAGCGGGATGATGATGTAAGCGCCCACGGCGGTCAGCGCCCCGAAGAGAGAGGCATAGACCATGCCACGGAGGGAGGTCTGTTCTGGATTCATTTTGGGGCTTTCAATCCTTTATCGTATGTAGTTTCCGCGAACATACTGCGATCCGACCGGATTTTCAATCTTTAATTGCAGGCAGGACTAACTTGACGCCGCTGGAACGACAACGGAAGTTCCAGATTGTTTTCTTCGAGGAACGCCTGGTTTGAGAGGATTTCCGCCGCCGGACCGTCGGCAACAACCATGCCGCTGCCGATCACAATACAGCGCTCGCAGACATCGAGGATCAGATCGAGATCGTGGGAGGCGATGATCTTGGAGTGTTTGAATGTCTTGAGCAGCGTAATTAATGAGCGCCTTGACCGCGGGTCGAGGTTGGAGGCGGGCTCGTCCATCGCCAGGATATCCGGTTCCATGGCCATCACCGCCGCGATCGCGACGGCGCTCTTCTGTCCACTCGACAGATGGTGCGGCGGTTTGTCCTGAAGATTGCGGCTGTTGACCATAGCGAGGGCCTTGTGCACCCGCTCCCGCACGGTCGCCTCATCCATCCCGAGGTTGAGCGGGCCGAAGGCGACATCGTCAAAAACGGTTGGCATGAAGAGCTGGTCATCAGGATTTTGGAAGACGATTCCGACCTTCTTCCGGATCTCCTGCCGCGTTTTTTTGTTCAGGGGCAGGTCGCCGATGGTGATCGAGCCCGCAGTCGGCAGCAAGTAACCGTTCATCTGCTGGAGAAGCGTGGATTTTCCCGCCCCGTTGGCGCCGACGACGCCGACGGATTCGCCGTGGGTGATCCGGAAATTGATCCCGTTGAGCGCCTCCGTTCCATCGGGATAGCGGTAGGAAACATCTTTGAATTCAACTATATGATGGCTCATTAAAACAGCTCCTGCACGACCCGGCCGAGCTCTTCGGCAACGGGGAAAAAGCGGAAAACTCCCAGATAGGCGATCATCACCGACAGGAACAGCAGATCGGGGAGCGCAATATGGGACCGTTTGAGGGTCGGGATGTCTCCCTGGAATCCCCGGGAGAGCATGGCGTAGTAGATCCTCTCTGCACGATCCATCGTTCTGAGAAAAAGAATCCCGATCAGGCGCACGAACATCTTCATGCCTGCGCCGTGCGACCCGAAGGAACGCATCTCCCTGGCCCGGATAATCCGCATCGCCTCTTCCATCAGGACAAAGAGGTAGCGATACAAAAAGAGGAGCTGCGAAACAAACAGGGCCGGAACGCCCAGACGCCGGAGCGCATGGCAGATGCCCGGAAATGACGTCGTTGCGATGAGCAGAAGCGCTGCGCTGATCGTGAGCGCAAACTTCATGAGAATCGAAAGAAAAGATATCCATCCCGCGGACAGGGAAACGCCGAAGATGACGGCCACTGTTTTCGTATCCAACAGCGGGTTAAAGATGCCTATGAAAACCGCGAAGGGGGAAACGACTATGATCTTCCTGATCATGAACCGGACGGGGATTTCGCCGATGGTCAGCAGCAGCACGGGGTATAGAAAAAAGGGGGCCAGCGCAATGACCTCGTACTTGGGAAAAGAGATGACGGTGAGGAGAAACAGCATCGTGGCGATCACCTTGGCGCGCGGGTCCAGACGATGCACGAAGGTGTCCCCGTAGGAGAGCCGGTCCAGCCGGCCGATATCGAAATATTTCTCGTCAAAGGTCATGGTTTCATCCTGGCGAATCCGCAGCGCCTTCTAAATGTCAGCCATTATTGATGCCCTGTTTACGCATCTCTGTCCCGGGAGGATCGGACCCCTATGCCGATAAGTACGATCATTCCGAGAACGACAACAGCGCCGACGATGCCGGATACAGAGGTTTCCGCCTTGATTCCCGGCCATGCCATCGCCTCCACTTTTTTCGGGTCAGGGCCCTCCGGTTTTAAGCCGTAATCGGGGAGAAACGCCGTCTTTTCCTGGATTCCCCTGAGCACACGGGCAATCCCGCGCTCCGCCTCCCGCAGTTCGCCCTTGCCGGTGACCTTTTCGATGGACCACTCCAGACCATCCGGATGGGTCGAAGCGAACCAGGAGAGGGTCCCGCCCGTTATGATTACCAATACTGCAAATGTCATCATAACCTTCTTCAGCGAAACCTCCGCACCCAGAGGACGGGCTACGGCAATGCTCTCGAGAATCTCCGGTCTGGCGCTGCGCACATAATTGATGACTCCGGCGGTTACAAACCCTTCCACGATCCCGATGGCCAGGTGTATCGGTTGCATCATCAGAACAAAGGCACTAAAGGACAGTTCACTCTTGCCGGACATTAGCGTTTCCATGACAACGGAAAAAGCCCCGAGCTGCAGTGCCGCGACACCGCTCACGAGGGATGCGACAAGGATTCGCCCGGGGTTTTTGCTTTCCCCCGCCCATGGTTTGTAGATTAACGGATAGACGAGGTAGCAGGGATAAACGCCGAGGTTCCAGATGTTGCAGCCGAGGGCAAGCAGTCCGCCATCGGCGAAGAAGAGCGCCTGAACCGTCAGGACCGAGGCCATGACGAGAAAGGCTGCATGGGGACCGAGGAGGATGGCCAGGATCATTCCGCCCCCCAAGTGTCCGCTTGATCCGGTCCCGGGGATCGTAAAATTGATCATCTGCGCCGCAAAGATGAAGGCGCCGAGGACCCCCATCAAGGGGATCATCCGGTCATCGATCCGTTCCTTCAGTTTCTTCGAGGCATATCCGCCTACCACGGCCGTTCCGGCCCACAATGTCGTCCCCACGGCGGGGGAAAGCAAAGCATCCGCCATGTGCATGATCGTTCCTCCTTCTTAAGAATACAGTGATGATTTATGAACCGCGTGCATCAAAATCTGAACGCCATTCCCGCCATCAGCGACCATTCGGTTTCAGCAGCGGTCAAGCCGTATTTCACACCGACATCAATATCTATACTTTCAGAAAGGGAGTAGATGACGCCGCCGATGAGAAAGGCAGGGTCTTTGTCCGCAGCCTTGTCCGAATTTCGCTCGATCCCGACATTCCCGACAACTTTTAGGTTCTTGATAACCTCATAGGTCGTAGCGAGGGATGCATGCCAAATGTTTTTCTCTTCATCCGCCTTGTTTTCGTTCCCGATGTAGCCGACATTCACATGGAAAGCCCAAGGCTCGACCTCCTTCGAACCGATGATAAATGCGTGGTATCCGGTCCGCCCGGCGCCGAGTCCCTTTTCGTCGTTGCCCGTTGGTATCCGCAGGCCTGGTTTCAACGCAAAGCTCAGCCCGTCTTTCTCGAAGAATCGCCACTTGGCCTCAACGGTCGTGTCCGATATCCCTCTTTCATCATAGACCGTGGCTCCGTCTTCCCTAACTTTTCCCCACTGATAGGGCAGGCTCAGGACAATATCCGTATTCTCGATGAAGCCATAGGAGAAGGTCGTCGAAACCTGACGACCGGTTGATTCCACCGACACGCCGTTGAGAGTTTCCTTTTCGGAGTCGTGCTGAGCGCTGACCTCCACCTGAAACTTTCCTTTCCCCTGCGTGCCGGCGTCGTCCGTGATGAGCGGATGGGCACCCCAAGCGACCGCAGGGACCAACAACAATATACTCACGAACAAACTCTTAACCGCATAACACATTCTTTCCATTCCTCCTTTCAAGTGTTATGATTATAAAATTCGTAACACGACCGGGGAAAAAATAATACGCCTACCCGATCTCCCTCCCCGTGCTCGACATGCTGAGGGTCCCGTGCCGAACCCCCTTGATAGAGGTTAGGGCGTCGGCCAGCCGCTGCACCTCTTCCGCCTTTCCCCGGGCGGCGATGATCTCCAAGCAATTGTGGTGATCGAGATGAATGTGCTGGGTGGAGATAATCACATCCTGGAAGTCATGCTGCATATCCATCACCCGAATCAAGACATCACGTTTGTGATGGTCGTAGATGAGGGTGATGGCGCCGGCCACATCGCACCCCCCCTGCCACTCCCTCTCGACCAGCTCCCGGCGGATCATATCCCGCAGGGCCTCCGAGCGGTTGGTATACTGTTTTGCCCGGATCAGGTCGTCAAACCTGTCGAGGAGATTTTTTTCTAAGGACACCCCAAAACGAACCAGTTCCGACATCACGCCTCCCGTGTTACGTTACGGCGGCTTGTGGCACACCCTGTCGGCGCTGTCAAGCATTTTTATCAATATCCGGATCTTGGATATGGCTAACGCCAATTACCTGATAAAGTTAGTAACCACTTTCTCTTCGTTTGGGGGTGGTGTAATTTTACCGGCGGTGGCTTCTTTCATCTTTAACAACCATGCCATATTTTTACCGAGGACACTCATGATCTGTGCGCCTTCGCCATCCTTTATTGCTTCACCGGGAGTTCTGCCGTGTATGACATTCCAATACCTCGATGTGGCAATGATCATTTCGGAATAGGTGAGATAATGGGTCAAACTATCCAAAGCCGCAGAACCGCCTGTCCTTCGCACCGCTACGACTGCCGCTGCAACTTTATGACGAAATAAATTCCCATTCGATCCGGCGACAAAGAACATGCGGTCCAGAAAACTTTTCATCGTACCCGGTATCCCCGAATAATAGACAGGCGAGCCCAGGATAATGCCATCGGCTTGTTTGACTATCTGTATCAAATCGTTCAGTTCATCAGCTTTAATAGAGCACTTTTCATCTTGAGTTATGGCACATTTTCCGCAAGCAATACAGCCATGGATCATCTTATGGCCGATGTGGAGTATCTCGAACTCGATACCGGCGGCTTTAAGTTCATTCCCGACCATGCTTAGTGCATGAAAAGTGTTTCCTTCTTTGTTAGGACTGCCGTTTATTGCGATTACGTTCACTGATTGCAGGACCTCTTGTACTTTCTATATCTGAAAAGATATTGTTATTTTGTCGGGAAAAATCAGCTCAATCATTTCAGCGAATCAAAAAGGTATTCCAGCCCATTGACCTTTATTTCATAGACGGTGCGCAGCATTTTCCCCAGTTCCCCTTCCGGGAAGCCTTTCTGGGAAAACCAGACAACATAGCGCTCCGGCAGATCAACGAGCCGATATCCCGCATATCTCCCAAAGGGCATTGTTGCCTGAGCCAGCTTCAGGAAGGCATCCGCATCCGGACGAAGAGGCGGAGAATTTATTTGATCATCTGCAGTCATTAAATATTCCGACCAGCGCTTACCGCGTATTTTGAACAATTCCGCCCCATGATCATGACTAACCTGTCAACAATAAACAGCGTCAGCTAGTCTCCTGCCTTCTCCTCCGGCGCCGGTTCTGCTGTTTCCGCGTCTGCATCAGGAGCGCCCGTTTGGAGATTCTCTTTCTGCTGCTTGGCGGCAATGCGTTTTGCCGTCTTTTCCAACTGTTTTTGCTGGCGCGCTTTTTCTTTTACCTGCTTGCCATAGCTGTACATGGATTTTCCCATCGTCATGCTCCTTTTTTACTAAACGGTGATCATCTTACTTGAAAACACGGCAGATTCGGCTAATAGGGGCAATCCAGCGGCGCCTCGCCCCTTGCTTGTAAGTCAGGGCTTGCGCTTCGGCTGCTTATCAAGCTTGTTTTTTGCATTTTGCTTCTGTTTTTCAACGGACTGCTTCTGCCCCTTTTCCTTGTCCTTCTTGCCGCCCTTGTCTCCCATTTCGTTTCTCCTTTTCAGATGGACAGAATTATGCTGCAAAAACGATAGACGCATCTTTAATTTGTTGCAATCTCGCATACTATTGCACAGGAGTCAATGAAGCTTTAGTGAATTTTTGTTCTCCCCCCTTGTCTAAACAGTTCATTTATTATACTCTGCCCAGGCAAAAAAACATTTATCTGCCAAGGAGGCAAAAAATGGACGGACGGGGATTGGAGCAAACGTGTATCAACACGATTCGTTTTCTGGCGGCGGATGCCATCGAAAAGGCAAAATCGGGACATCCCGGCATGCCGATGGGGGCGGCGCCCGCGGCGTTTACCCTCTGGACTAAATATTTGCAGCATGATCCGCGTGCTCCGCTCTGGCCGGATCGCGACCGTTTTGTCCTGTCCGCCGGACACGCCTCGATGCTGCTCTATTCGCTCCTGTATCTGAGCGGCTATGACCTTTCCCTTGACGATATCAAGTCATTCCGGCAGTGGGGCAGCAAGACGCCCGGCCATCCGGAGCGCCAGCATCCGCCGGGAACGGAGATGACGACCGGCCCGCTCGCTCAGGGGCTGGCCGCGGCGGTCGGAATGGCGATTGCCGAGGCGCACCTCGCCGCCCGGTTCAACCGTCCGGGATACCCGCTCGTTGATCACCGCACCTATGTTTTTGCCAGCGACGGGGATCTGATGGAGGGGCTCTCCGCCGAGGCGTGCGCGCTGGCCGGCCACCTGGGTTTGGGAAAGCTGACCGTCCTGTATGACGACAACCGGATCTCTCTGTCGGGGGCGACCTCGCTTTGTTTTACCGAGGATATCTCCAAAAGGTTCGAGGCCTCGGGCTGGCAGGTGATAGCGGTTGAGGATGGCAACGATACAAAGGCGATCGCCCGGGCGCTGGAGGCGGCGGCCAAGGAGACTGATAAACCTTCGCTTGTCCGGCTCCATACGACAATCGGATTCGGCGCGCCGAAAAAGCAGGGGACAAGCTCTGCACACGGTTCGCCGCTGGGGGCCGAGGAGCTGAAGGCCGCGAAAACAAATCTCGGCTGGCCGCTGGAACCGCCGTTTTTTATCCCGGCTGAGGCGCTGGACTATTTTCGGCAGGCGGCTTCAGGCAGGGCAAAAAAACATCTTGAATGGAAAGAACTGCTGCGTCGTTATTCCGAGTCCTGGCCGCAGGAGGCGGCTGAGTTTGACCGGGTGACGAAGGGGGAACTGCCGGCGGACTGGACGGATTCTCTGCCTTTCTACCTGCCCGATACGAAGGATGTCGCAACGCGCAAGACCTCCGAGGCGTTCCTGCAGGCGGCGGCGGAAAAACTTCCCGAACTCATCGGCGGGTCGGCCGATCTGAACCCCTCCACTTTTTCCTGGTTGAAGGGAAAGGGCGATTTCCAAAAACCCTCCGCGAGCGTCACACTCCCGGAAGGCGCCTGCGGCGGCGAGTGGGGCTATGGGGGCAGAAACATCCATTTCGGGGTGCGGGAACACGCGATGGCGGCAATCGCCGGCGGAATGGCGATCCACGGGGGCGTCATCCCTTTTACTGCAACATTCTTCACCTTTGCCGACTACATGCGTCCCTCGATGCGGCTCGCCGCGCTTATGGGGCTGCGGGTAATCTACATCTTCACCCATGACAGCATCGGGGTCGGCGAGGATGGCCCGACCCACCAGCCGGTCGAGCACCTGATGAGTTTGCGCGTGATGCCGAATCTGACGGTAATCCGCCCGGCCGACGCCAATGAGACGATCGAGGCATGGCGACTCGCCTTAGAAAACGTCTGTGGTCCGACCGCCCTTGTCCTCACCCGCCAGAACCTGCCCGTTGCCGACCGGCTGCTGGTAGGCGGGGCGGATGGAGTCCGCAGCGGCGGGTATGTATTCTGGGATTCGGCGGAGGGGGAGGAGCCGCAGGTCGTGCTGATCGGAACTGGCTCGGAACTCCAGCTTGCCACGGCGGCAGGAAAAACCCTTGCCGAGGAGGGAATCCGCGTCCGCGTTGTCTCCCTGCCCTGCTGGGAGCTTTTTGACGCCCAGGCCGAGGAGTACAGAGATTCCGTGCTTCCTCCCGCCGTGCAGGCGCGGGTGGCAGTGGAGGCAGGGGCGAGGCTGGGCTGGGAGCATTACGTGGGAGCAAAAGGGGCGGTGATCGGGATCGACCATTTCGGCGCGAGCGCCCCGTATCAGGTGCTCTATGAAAAATTCGGGATCACCGCGGAAAGAGTTGCGGCGGAGGCGCGCCGCCTTCTGAAAATAGCCGATTAAGGGAATTGCAACCAAGTGGCCGCCGGTTTTCACCGGAGGGGCACCTTTAGAAGAGGGTGTGAACGCAGGAAACGGGGGCAGGATGACAACAAAGATGAATTTTCGCCCGGGATTGTTTCGGGATTTGGAAGCGGATATCCGTAAAAGGCTGGTGGCCGAGAAGATTGTCGAGCGGATTGCAAAAAAGGACTACACCGTCTGGAAACCTGCGCCGACTGAGATAGCCAACCGCCTCGGCTGGTTAGACAGCCCCCGGATGATGCCGGAGAAAATAGCCGAGATAGAGGGGGCTGTGGCAGAGATTCGGGCGGACGGGTACAATTTTGCCCTTCTGCTCGGGATGGGCGGCTCCAGCCTCGCCCCGGAGGTATTCCGCAAGGTGTTCGGAATCGCCGCCGGCTATCTGAATCTGGAGGTGCTCGACAGCACCGATCCGGGGGCGATTCTTTCCTATGCGGCCTGCCTCGATTTTGCCAAGACGCTGTTTGTCGTTTCCACCAAATCGGGAGGAACGATCGAGACCCTTTCCCTGATGAAGTATTTTTACAACCTGACTGCCGAAAAACTCGGGAAGGAAAAAGCAGGCGCACATTTCCTCGCGATTACCGATCCGGGCAGCAAATTAGCGGAAGCAGCCCAACAAAACGGTTTTCGGCACGTCTTTCTGAACGACCCGGAAATCGGGGGGCGCTATTCGGCCCTGTCGTTTTTCGGTCTGGTTCCCGCGGGCCTTTTGGGAATAGACATAAGGCGCCTTCTGGAAAAAACCGCTGCCGAGAGCGGCGCGGCGGCCCTCATAGGCGGGATTCTTGGCGAAATGGCGATGCGGGGACAAGACAAGTTGACCTTTGTTTTTTCGCAGCGGCTGGCCGCGCTGGGTGGCTGGATCGAACAGTTGCTCGCGGAGAGCACCGGCAAGGAGGGAAAAGGCATCCTGCCGGTGATCGGGGAGCCTGCCGGCCCGCCGGCCTTCTACGGCGCCGACCGGGTTTTCTGCTCCGTCCGCCTGCAAAACGATGCGATCGGGGAGCCCCATTTGCGGGCGCTGGCAGCGGCCGGATTTCCCGTTGTGGATTTGACCATCGCCGACGACTATGATCTGGGAGGGCATTTCTTCTTTTGGGAGATGGCGACTGCCGCCGCCGGGTGGCGTCTAACTGTGAATCCTTTTGATCAGCCCAATGTTGAGTCCGCCAAGATGCTGGCGCGGCAGATGATCGACAAATATCTCCAGGAAAGAGTCCTTTTGGAAGATGCGCCGGTGATTGAGGCGGATGGTTTTTCCGTCTTCGGCCAGGTTGCGCTCAACGATCCGGAGGACATCCTTAAGGAATTTTTCTCGCAGGCAACGCCCGGCGCTTACGCGGCTTTTATGGCATACCTGCCCCCGTCGCCCTGGGTTGACGATGCCGTACAGCGGCTACGGGGGGCCATAGTGGAGAGATTCTTGCTTGCCACGACCTTTGGCTATGGGCCGAGATTTCTGCACTCGACCGGGCAATTGCACAAGGGAGACAGCGGGCGGGGGCTTTTTGTCCAGTTTACCGCTGATGACAGCGAAGACGCGCCCGTGCCCGAGGCAATGGGAAGCACGGAGTCAGCGCTGACTTTTGGGGTTTTGAAAAAGGCGCAAGCGTTGGGGGATTTGCAGGCTTTGACGAAGGCGGGGAGAAAAATTATCCGGATTCATTTTCATGGCAATCCCGCCCAGGGCATTGACCGCCTGACGAAAAACCTTGCGAAAAAATCCTGAGTTTCGCCGCCGCGCCGCAAACATTGGATGAGCTTTAGAACACGGGCACTCCGGGGTGAGTTTCCTCGGTACGCGGTCAACACAGAGGCAAAAAGCAACTGGCGGGCCCGCTGGGGGAAAAAGGGGCGAGCTAAAGAGAAATGTATTGACAAAGGGCGACGTCTTGGTTAAGGGCCGACGTTGCCGGCAGAAAATCGGCATTGGTCAGAGACGGGTAAGATTTTTTAAACTTTATGAATAGTTGGGAGGTATGCTGTGAGGAAGAAACCGGTATCAGTCATCGTTGCGATAGTATTTTTCCTGGTTTGTTTTGCCTTTTCCGCCGAGGCGAAGATTATCGTCAAGTACGGCCATGTGGGACCGCCAATCCACCCGCAGCACCACGCCGCTCTGGCGTTCGCCAAATACGTGAATGAAAAAACGAACGGCGAGATCGAGGTGCAGGTCTTTCCCCTGGGCCAGCTCGGCGGCGAGAGGTCGATGTGCGAGCAGGTGCAGGGCGGAACCCTCCAGATGACCTCCGCCACGGCCGGGGTGCTCGCCAATTTTGTCCCGGAAATCGGGATCATCGAGCTGCCTTTTGTCTATCCGGACAGGGAGACGGCCTACAAGGTACTCGATGATAAAGATGTCCGGGAACGTTTTGCGAAGTATGCCGAGGCCAAGGGTTTTATCTTTATTGGCTATACGGAAAACGAGTTTCGGGACATGACCAACTCGAAGCGGCCCATCAAGAATCCGGAGGATTTGAAGGGTTTGAAAATGAGAGTGCTGGAGGCGCCCATGATGATCGACACCTTCAAGGCCCTGGGAACAAACCCGACTCCCCTGCCCTTCCCGGAGATATACAACGCCCTGCAGCAGAAGGTCATCGATGGGCAGGATAATCCGATCTTCACCTCGATTATGATGAAATTTACCGAAGTGAACAAGTTCGCGACGATCACAAACCATGTTCTCACCGAATGCCCAACCGTCGTCAGCCGGGATTTCTGGAAATCGCTTACCCCCGCTCAGCAGAATATCTTCCGGGAGGCTGCGGCGGTGCAGCTCAAGGTAAACCGGGAAGGCAACGCCAAAAACAGGCTGGTGGCCCTGGAGAAGGCGAAGGCCCAGAATGTGGATGTGCATGTTCTGACGGCCGGGGAGCGAGAGGCCTTCAAGAAGGTCGTCCAGCCGGTGTTGGAGAAGTACCGCGCTTCGTACGGGGCGGAATGGTTTGATTTCTACCTCAAAAAGATCGACTTCCACGCGAAGAAGAAGTAACCCGGCAAACAGATGGACGGTCTTTTAAGGAAGCTCAACAGGTTCGAGGAGGGGATGGTCGGCTTAGCCCTCCTCGGCTTGGCGCTGCTTACGGCTGTTGAAACCTGCCTCCGTTATACGATCTCTTATACCTTCAGTTGGTTCGGCGAACTCGCGAACTATACGATGATTTTCTGCGCCTATCTCGGCGCCGCGATCGGCGTGAAGTACGGGACCCACTTTTCGATGGAGGCGCTGTCCGAGTATCTTCCTGACCGGGCGAGTCATGCGCTGAAGGTCTTGGCATACGGCATATCGGGCGTCATCTGTCTGCTTTTCGTTTACTACGGGACAATCCATATTTTGAAAACAAGCGCCTTCGGCGTCAAGAGCCCCGCGCTGCAGTTGCCGATGTTCATCCCCTATCTGCCGATTCCGCTTTTCTCGGCAACGATGGGGTTCCGTTTTTTTGTCCTTTCCTTTCAACACCTCCGTGGTTTTTTGAAAAACGAGCCTTTCGCGCGTATCAGGAGGAAGTAGCTTTTGACCTTGACTATCGTTTTGCTTTGTTTTTTGATATTTCTTGTCATAGGCATGCCGATCGCGCTCGTTCTGGGAGCGACCACCGCCGTTTATCTGATCTTTATCGCCCACGCCCCCATTACCTCCCTCATCCAGCAGCTATTTAATGGGCTGGACAATTTTGTCCTGCTGGGGGTGCCGTTTTTTATCCTTGCCGGCAACATCATGGCGGAGGGAGCCATCTCCAAACGGCTGGTTGCGGTTATGAGGCTATTCGTGGGGAGATTTACCGGCGGACTCGCCATGGCCTCCGTTTTGGCCTGCCTGTTTTTTGCGGCCATTTCCGGTTCATCGCCGGCCACGGTAATCGCAATCGGCGGCATCATGATGCCGGCCCTCATCAAGGATGGCTACGGGGAGCGCTTTTCGATCGGCCTTCTCACCTCCGCCGGCTCCCTCGGCATTCTGATTCCGCCCAGCATCCCGATGATTCTCTATGCGCTGGTAATGAATGTCTCCGTGGCCGAGCTTTTTCTGGCCGGCTTCCTGCCGGGTCTTTTTATCGGGGGCGTCCTGATGGTCTATTCCGTTATCATGGCAAAAAAACGGGGATGGCGTTCCGAGGCTCGCTACACCTTCGCGGAGGGGATAAAAATCATCAAAGAGGGATTGTGGGCGTTGTTTCTTCCCATCCTGGTGCTCGGCGGGATCTACGGAGGGGTTTTCACCCCGACGGAGGCAGCGGCGGTTTCCGTCGTTTACGCCCTTCTTGTGGAGCTTTTCATCTACAGGGAACTGAAACCGGGCAAGCTCTTTTCCGTCTGTAGAGATTCCGCGATACTGTCAGGATCGCTGCTCTTCATCCTCTCCTGTGCGATGAGCTTCATCTGGATGCTGACCGTCGAGCAGATTCCGGTAAAGCTGGCCGAGATAATCGTGACGAACATCGAGAGCAAATGGCTCTTTCTGCTGGCCATCAACGGCGCGCTTTTGCTCATCGGCGGTCTCATGGATATCGTGACGGCGATTGTCGTCATCTCACCGATTCTGGCCGAGACGCTCAACCGGTACGACATCAATTACATTCACTACGGCATTATCATGATCGTGAATGTTGAGCTGGGTTTCCTGACCCCGCCCTTCGGCCTCAATCTTTTTGTGGCAATGGCCGTTATGAGGCGCTCCCTCGTGGAAGTAAGCAGGGCGGTGCTGCCGTTCATCCTCCTCTTTTTGGCCTGCCTTCTCATCATTACCTATGTCCCGCAGCTCTCAACGCTGCTGCCGGAGCTTTTCCTCAGGTAAATTTTTCACTTACAGATCGGCCAATAACTGGGATAGTCCAAGGCCCGCCTTCTCCAGTTCTTTCGAGGCGGCCAACGCCTTTTCGTAAAGTGGCGTGCCCTTGGTCTCACTTGCCTTTTCCAGCCATTTGGAAAATTTCTGCCCATGCTGTTCGTTGCTTTTAGCCCATGAACTGATCAGCGATTTCAGCTTGCCCTTTTCGTCGGAGGGGAATTTCTCGAGGGTTTTGTCCACCATCGCCTTGATCGTACTTTCCGGAACCGCGCCGAGGATCTCGTCCACCTTCTGCCCGTCCACAAAAAACATCTGCATCGGGATGCTCATGATCTGATACTTGGCCGCTGTCCGCTGGTTCTGGTCCACGTTGATTTTACAGAACTTGAATTTGCCATTGTAATCCTCGGCAAGCTTGTCGTAAAGGGGGCCGACCATCTTGCAGGGTCCGCACCACGGCGCCCAGAAATCCACTTCCACCGGCAAATCCGCCTGAAACACCTCTTCCTCAAAAGTATCGTCCGTAATTTCCACTACCTTGCTCATTGTTTCCTCCTCCATCATTTTATTTTTTCGTATGCGTGGCAAAACAGAAAAAACGCCTGCTTATTATGAACATCAAGCTTAGCTTTGTCAACCAGGGGGAAGTCTGCGTACGGAAGATGTTGAAAATACGGGATAACGGCTTTCACCGGTATCTTAAATCCGGTTCATCCGGTTGATGCGTACTTTTGACTTGAAAAAGAACGAAGATTAAATAAAGAGATTAAGGCATAAACAACAAAATCAAAACCATGAAACGAATGGCCTACGGCTTCAGAGATATGGAATTCTTCAAACTCAAAATTATGGCCCTTCATGAAACAAAGTACGCTCTATTCGTATGAACCAAATTTAAATCATGTCTTTGGTTAATCTGCTTCATCTGATCATGGTGAATATTTTATAGTGCGTCATGACCACAATAAGAACGCCGAAAATTTGTTTAATTTTTGCACTGGGAACAAAGCGGCTCGTGAGCCTTACTCCGAAATAGGAACCGATCGCCCCAACTACAAGAAGCGGAACCGTCAGGTGCATATCAAACTGAGCCGTTGCAAGGTGAGGGATCAATGCTGAAAAAGACGGAGGACAAACCGCTCAAATATAGAGCTGGGGAACAAATCGGACGAGATATGAACCCAAAGGCGCTGCAATGGTTGTTATGACAGCAAGGGTGATCGCCTTTTTCCAATCGATATGTCCACCCTTGGCAAACCCGAAGGTTGCAGTCAGCACCGTTAGACCATTTAACAGAAGGCTCAACGGTTGGACTTGGTGAACAAGATCGGGAAGAAACAATCCCAGGAAAGGAACCGCCGAAAAGGCCACACCAAGCCTCAACATTCCCGATATTACCGAGAGAATACTTAACCCGATGATAATGATTACATACTGGCTCATTTTATTCCATCCTCCCGAGACAATTGCAAAACCATTTGTCATTCCCGAATGTCTCTATCGGGAATATGGTTTTTCAAGCAGTTAGAACCAGATTCCCGCTCAGAATCGTTGCGGGAATGACAAGAATGGGGAGTTTTGCAATTACCTCTCCCTTCCAAATTAATCCTGCTTCCAGGATCCCAAAGGATACTTCCCGTATTTGTGGGTCGCCTCCACCCAGGCTTTGAAATGTAACCCCGGAGTTGACGGAAGAAGTTGGCAGCTCGGAGCCATGAGGACCCCTCCACCAAGCCCGCCAATCTCAATCGTCTCTTTCACGATGGCCTCGATCTTTTCAGCGGGGCCCCCGTCTATGGTTGCCCCATGCACTATCAGAGCTGCGGGGACATTCAGTTGTTTCACGACGCGTTCGCGTATCCAGGCCGCATCGTGCTTTTCGTCCAGGTGCAGCCCCCCCACCCCTGCCTCCCTAACCAGACTTTCGAGAAAGGCATATGATTTCGGTCTTTTCATGTCGCCATGAACATGCATGAACACTTTTTGACCAAACTCTTTTCCCACCATTTCAACAATCTGGGCGACGTAAGGAAGCAGAAATCTCTGGGCCATCGCCGGGGAGATGAGCTCGGTTCCAAAAGAGTCGTTCAGTGTAAGATGGGTATTAGCCCCGGCCTCGTATTGCGCGCGGATCCAGTCCATGCTGAAATCGGTGGCGACTTGGCACATTTCATCGACCCAGTCCGGATCTTCATAACAGTCAACGGTTAGGTCGCTCACTTTTCGGAAAAGATGTTGAACAAACCCAATGCCCACATAAGACATCGGAGAAATAGGATGGGTTGCGCCGAGCTCTTTGCAGACCGCCTTGAGCGCCTTAAGCGCCTGGGGCATCCGGTCATGTTTCAATGGGTCGAGAGGAAATTTCTTTTTGATCCTGTTCCAGTCTTCCTTCTTCCTGATTGAATGCTCCTTAACCGAAACACTGACGCCGAATTTTTCAGGGATATCAAGGACGCCTCCCAGGGATGGAACTCCATAGCCGTGATCTATGTAGGTCCCAAAGCATAAATCGTAATCGTACTTCTTGATATTGGTAACAAAAGCCTCGGCGATTTTATCGGAATCCAGCTCTTTCTGTGTGGTTATCTCCCTTATGCTCCACCCCATATCAAAGATGGCCTGTGCCATAACATGCGGACTCACGGGAATTATATCCGGCTCCTTTAAATCGAAGACCGCCTCAATCCGATCCTTTTTATTCATCTCTTATCCCCTCTGCATTTCGCAGTTCCCCCTTCTTTTTTTGTTGAGTAGGCCGGTTTATCCGGATGCCGCAGGTTAACATTTGTTTTCTCCTTTTGATTTATTGAAGGCGCACAATATCTCAACCATGTATCCATGTCCTTGGGTAATCTGTCTCGTATCATAGCAGCCGCGATTTTCGTCGGGTGAGCGCGTGGAACCAACCATAGAGCGGTCAAGGCCGGGTCCACAGCAGCAGCGTCGAACTGATAACGACGGTCACGCAGCCCGCTTCCTGGAATATGACCGCCAGTACCGGTGTCAGAAGGCCCAACATAGCCAGGGTGAGACCAATCGCATTGTAAATGATGGAGAAGAATATGTTGAGCTTGATGCGTCGAAGCACCTTCCGCGACATCCGTACAAAATCAACAACGCGGGAAAGATCATCGTTCATCAGCGTCACGTCCGCCGCTGCGATAGCTACATCAGTGCCTGCGGCCCCCATGACTATGCCGACGTCGGCGAGGGCCAACGAGGGCGCGTCGTTGATGCCGTCGCCGACCATGGCTATGGTTTTCCCCTTGTCCTGCCACTCCTTGATGAAGCGCTGCTTGTCCTCGGGAAGCAGCCCGGCGCGAAACTCATCCACGCCGATCTCGCGTGCAACCGCCTGCGCCACCTTGGGGTTGTCGCCGGTAAGCATGATGATGCGCGAGCCTAACTCCTTGAGCGCCGTCACGGCCTGCGCCGTCTCCGTACGCACCTCGTCCGCGATGGCTACGAGACCCACGGCATCACGCCCGCGCGCAACGAGGACCACCGTCCGGCCAAGCTCAGCCTGTGCCGCCAAAGCCTGTTCAAGACGCTCGCAAACGGCGATACCCAGGTTCCGCAAGAATTCCGGCTTGCCGACCACGACGGTTTCACCTGCGTGGCTGGCGGTGATCCCCATGCCCACCTCATTTTTGAAATCGTCGGGGTCCGGCACGTCAAGCCGGCGCTGGGCAGCCAGCGCCATCACCGACCTTGCAAGGGGGTGTTCCGAGTACTTCTCGGCAATGGCGGCGAGACGCAGGACCTCACGCTCATCTTCCCCATCCGCGCCAATCACCTCCACGACCTTCGGGCGACCGAGGGTGAGCGTCCCCGTCTTGTCAACAAACAGGACGTCAATTTTCCCGGCAAGTTCAAAGTAGATGCCACCCTTGATCAGCACCGCCCGCCGGGCCATGTTGGCGATGCCGGCCGTCACCGCTGTCGGAGTCGCGATAGCGAAGGCGCACGGGCACGCCACGAGCAAAATAGCGACGGCCACCTTGATATCGCCGGAAGTAAGGTACCCGATGATCGCGAGCACGAGAACGACGGGAAGAAACCAGACGGTGAAGCGATCAGCGATACCCTGGACCGGCGCCTTTGTTTCTTGGGCCTGTTCGACGAGGTGAACGATCCGGGCGAGCGTGGTATCTGGGCCGATCTTGGTCGTACGCACATCGAGTCGTCCGTTCTCATTCAGCGTGCCACTGAACACCTCGCAGCCCTTGAACTTGTCGACCGGCATTGACTCGCCGGTGATGGGCGCCTGGTTGACCGTGCCGGCGCCGGCAGTAACCACTCCGTCCACCGGGATGCGCTCTCCCGGGCGCACGATGATAATGTCTCCCACGCGCAGTTCAGCCACGGGGACGGTTGCCTCCACGCCATCTCGCCGTACCGTCGCGGTGGGCGGGGTGAGATCCAACAGGTCGCGTATGCTCCGGCGACTCTTGTCGAGGGTGTAGGATTCCAGGGCGCCGACCACGGCCATGATGAAAATGATGACCGCAGCCGAGAGGAACTCGCCCACCGCAACGGTGACGACGAGGGCCACGGTAATGAAGACATTGACCGTAATCTTGCGCTGATAGAGATCTTTGAAGCCGGCGATGAAGCGCGGAAAGCCGCCGAGCAGCGTGGCGCCAAGCGCGAGGCCCGCGCTCACTAACGGTGGGCCGATACGCCAGTGGGCAAACGCCCAGCTCACCAGGATGAGCGTTCCGACGAGGGCGGGAACGAGGGAGAGCACCAGGATCTCCCGGTAGCGGTCGGCGCGGGGTCGGACACGAGTAGCCTCACTCGGCATTGCGTACCCCCTCTTTGCTCCCCTTCGTCAACGCCTTTTTAGGCTCGTTCTCTATCGTCTCGTTGTTCTTCTTGTCGTCTCCTTCCACATGGCAGCTACAGCCCGGACCGCAACCGCTGCTTATCTTGGTCATCGACTCCTTGAACATCGCGAAGAACCCCTTTTTCTTGGATTTCGTTTCCATCTCAATCTTCGTCTCATTCATGATTCATTTCCTCCTAATCAACATTAGAAACATCATCATACGTGGGCAACAAAATACGCTGCCGGTGGTCGTCTTCTTCTTGACACTCAAAGCTGCTTACCCTGCTTGCATGTGGGCCCAAGAGACCAAGCCCGGCGGTCTGGGGATTGACAGGATTCACACAGGTAGGAGCGATCATTCCCGCCTCCTCGCTTCAGTGTCCTCCAACAGGCACAACCCCAAATCGAGAAGGCCGACGATGCACGGGTTTATAATCCGGTAATGGACGTTGTTCCCGCTTCTGGCGCCCGCGAGGATGCCCCGGTCCACAAGACGCTGGAGCTGGTTGGATATGGCTTGTGGCTTCATCCCCATCGTGTCTGCGAGGTCTTTCACACACATTTCTCCGGAACGTGTCAGTGCGTGAATCAGACGCAATCGCGTGTCGTTGGCCAGCATCTTGAACAAGTGCATCAACTCATCCGCTTTCCCCGGGCTAATGAGTTCACGGTCCTCCAACGCAGGTTTGGGCCGACAGCAGACCTGCACATTCTTCTGTTTTCTCGCGGTCATTTATCCCCCTCCAAGGCTTACACGAATACACGATACTGTGGATAACCGTAAATGTCAAGCGTCACTTTTGCCCCTGCGTACGGAAGATATTGAAAATACGGGATAACGGCTTTCACCGGTATCTTATTAAATTCCCTTGTTTCAGAAGAATTTAAGGGACTCGCTGGCAAGAGGTTGGGGGCGCGCCAGCAAGCCACCCCTTGCAACGTGTCGGCCAACGCAGAGGACTGCGCAGGAAGCGCCAGGCGGAGTTCGCCGCCGCCAGTTGCGCCTGATTCAGCCTCGCTTCGCCGTAAACTTCCCGGTTATAGGCAGCGATTATGGCTTCGATTGGCTCCTTAAGCGCGGGAAAACGGGCATGCAGACGCACCCCGAATTCGAGAGGCGTCTCGTGGCGACCATGGGGAAACCCGCCGCGCTGTGCCCAGCGCAAAAGGGCGCCGTAAAGTTCGGCGGCCTTTTGATAACCTCGGGCGCTCCGAAAAATTTTCCTGCAGGTTCCGACCAGAAAGGACCACAGCAAGGCAAATCTCGAAGACAGTGATATCGTTTTCGGGCGGTCACCCCCCTCTGTCCTTGCGAGGAGCCATTTTACGGCATAGAAAAGGGCGATGGCAGAGGCAATGATCATGGTCAGCAGCAGGAGCCCCCAAAGTCCCCATGCCAGAATTTTTTCCAGCAGCTCCACCAACCAGCCGTGCACTGGCGGCGTAAGCTGATTCGAAGCGGTGTTTGGAGATGATTTCGTCGCATCCACAGCGAGATGGCTGCCGCGGGGGCCGAAGAGAAAACGTAAGATAGTGATTAATAATGAGAGAAGCGGACTGCCGGCGGCCGCCAGTGTGTTGTATCCGAGCTGTGCGGCCGCGGTGAGGCCTGGTATGAAAAAGAGCAGTAAAACCGAGGCTCCCAAAAGTGCGACCACGACAAAGCTTGCGATGAAGCCGAGCGCCCGGTACCCGGGGAGAAAGGCTTTGGAGGCATAGTTCCGTGTCCGGGCCATTCCGAGCGCTAACAGGCCGGACAGGAAGAAGGGAAAGACGAAGAGCAGGGACAGGGTGTCCTCGGCCAGCGTTTCCCCTTTGGTCAGCGCCATGAGTTTCAGTATAAAAAGCGCAAAAAAGGCGGCCAGGCCGAGATCGAAGCGATTGCATGTATTGAAATATGTCTGCGGCCTGCGGGCAAGGGTCACCCCTCCGGCCCACAGTATAATGAGCAAAAAGAGATTCAACGAAAGGATCAGTCCCTCCAGCACACCCCGCGAACCATTGAAAAAAAGGGAAAGCCAGGCGCTGTCCAGAAGCGGATAAGAGCGGTAATAAATCCCATGAATCAACAGCAGCCCCCCGCACATAAACCCCAGCAGCTCAATGCCTATGACGCTTGCTATCCGCCATCCCTTACCCGTGGAGATGCGGGTGGCAAATACTGCCAAGGCAAAAGCGAGAAGGGTCTCGAAAAAAGGGAACGGGCGATGCATAGTCATCAGCGAGCAGAACATGGCCCAGCCCAGAAACCAGCTCAACTCCATTGCACCATTGACGAAATACCAGAGCATTCCCTTGCGGACATCCATCAGGCACGCCCCTTTCCGCCGCCGGTCCCCTCGTTGTTCCCGGTTGCCAAACCGCTGGCAGCGAGGGGACCGGCTGAATCAATAGCGGGAGGGGCGGCAAAAAACCGGAAAGGCATCCGTCGCCGCATAAAGTATTCCCGGGCAGCCAGCGCCATTTTGTCCTCTTCAAGGGAAAAGTACAGACAACTGATCCCCCAGGGCGCCCTCAAGTGCAAATGGAACGTGTCGCTGAGGCTGCGCGCCGGTTCCATCTGCAGCCGGGCCAGCGTTTCCAAAAGGGCGGCGAGCTGATTGGCGTTTTTCGAAACGGGGACAAGGGGTGATGCCTCTCCAATCAGCCGGCCGTTGGTTATCAGTCCCACGGCGCAGCCGCGCTCGGAGAGCCGCACCGCTGCGGATGCCACCGTTTCGAGCAGGCGCTCGAATTCCTCCGTAGCCTTGTGCTGAGCGAGCGGGCCGATGGCAACGACGAGCAGCGCCTTTTCCTGGGACGAAGGCTCGAAAATCTTCTCCTGCAGCTTGTGGTGACGGGCGGTCGCTTTCCAGTGGATGTGCTTGGCGGGATGCCCGTACTGGTAGTCCCTTGTGCCCAATATGTAAACAGGGTCATCCACCGGGGTGTCGGCGCCGGGAATGCCGAAAAAATCGCGCGGCGGCAACAAAAACGGTTTGAGGGGAACGAGACGGGGATATACCACCACCTCAAGCGGGCTGGCCATTTCCTTGTGCCTGGGGAAGAAGCCAAATAGGTCTCCCGAGGCGATGCCAAGCGGCCCTATGTGATGGATGCCCCTTTGCCGCGCCTTCAGTTCCCAGTGGAAGCTGGCCGTCTGATACCATAACAAACCGGCTTCAGCCGTAAGCGCGGTTGCGCCATTTTCGTCGTGGACGAGGCCGTTTACGGGAGATTCTAACTGCAGCCAGACCGGGAGGATTTTCCTGTTTGCCGTCGTCGCCTGCAGCAGAAGCTTCTCATCCGGGAACAGCCGGCGTTTGTCGATGCTGAAGCTGCATTCAATGCCGGTCAGACTCCACCCTGCCCAGAGTTTTGCCCCGGCGGCGACGCTGAAAAGAAGGAGCGACAATACCGTCAGATCCCGCTGGCCGGTAAGCAGGGCCATGCAGAAAAACAGACCAACAATGATCAGCACGAAGGGAACAAGGAAAATGCTTGGCGGTCTGCGATCCATCGCGCTCATCGTCATTGCTTACACACCGGGGGCAGGCACGGGTATCCGGCTGACGATCTCTTCGAGAAGCCGCTCCTGGATCTCCCCCTGCAGCCGCTCTTCTTCCTTGAGAATCAGACGGTGCGCAAGGACAGGCGCCGCCAATGACTTTATGTCATCGGGAAGCACATAGTCCCGACCGCGCAGCGCCGCCAGGGCTTGGCCGGCTCTCATAAGACCAAGGGAGCCCCGCGGGCTCGCCCCGAGTCGCAAAGCAGAACTGTGGCGGGTCGCATTGACAATGGCGGTTAGGTATTCCTTCACAGGCAGGGAGACGCGGATGTGTCGCCGGGCTTCCTGCAACCCGGCGATCTGTTCGGGAGTCGCCACCGGTTCCAGCTCCTTGAGGGGATCTTTCTCCCGAAAACGCTCCAGGATGGCGATTTCCTCCTGCGGATCGGGATAACCAAGCCGTATGCGCAGCAGGAAACGGTCAAGCTGCGCCTCGGGCAGGGGAAAGGTTCCTTCGAGTTCGATCGGATTTTGCGTAGCCATGACAAAAAAAGGATTAGGCAGGCTGTATGTTTTTCCATCCACCGTAACCTGCCGTTCCTCCATGCTTTCTAAAAGGCTAGACTGAGTTCGGGGGATGGTGCGGTTGATCTCGTCGGCCAGAAGCACGTGGGTCATGACCGGGCCCGGCTGAAAGGTGAAGTGCCCCGTTTCCTGATTGTAAACATTGAACCCGGTGATGTCGCCTGGCAGCAGATCCGGGGTGAACTGCACCCGCTGGAAAGAGGCGCCGATGCTTTTGGCCAGGGACTTGGCGATCAATGTTTTTCCCAGACCCGGAATGTCCTCTATCAACACATGCCCTTCGGCCAGCAGGGCGACCAGCAGGAACTCGAGGGAACGTTCTTTTCCAACAGTCACAAGGGATACATTTTCAATTATTCGCTTACACAGATCGAAATTCACCGTTGCACCTCTCGCCGCGTTGTTTTCTCCCCTGACTGGCAACCTGTTTAAGGCTGCGCTACCAGGTCCGGTATAGCCTCCCGGCAAGGCTTTACTCCGACCTTCGGGTTCCTCTACCGGGGCTTTTTTCAAGCGTCGCCACGTTAGGGGAGTCGGCCCTCTCTGTCAAGAATATTTTCCTGCTTGTCAATGATTTAATGTTTGCCCGAAAGGAAGAGGCTCACGGCCCTGCCGGGCATAAGAGACGCATTCCGCTTCTCATGCCCGGTAATCACAGAAGGTTTTATATTACAAGAACAGCAGCGACGCTGCTATGCCGGCAAGTACCGGATAGAGCAGATTGACCTTGAAGAATAGTGCGGCAAACGTCCCACCGGCGATGAGAATGCGAATCGCATCCCAGGGGACCTTCAGGCCGAAGCGAATCGTTACGGAAAGGAGCAGCCCCACAAAAGAAAACAGGATGCCGTGCAGAGCCCGGCTGAACCAGGGAGATTTCCGGAGCCGATCGTAGTAGGGAACCATTCCGGCGATGATTACGAAGGAAGGCAGGAAGATGGCGGCGGTGGCAATGATGCCGCCTTCCAGCCCGTACTTCATATAGCCGATGAAGGTGGCAGTGATGACAATGGGTCCCGGCGTGATCTGTCCGAGGGCGATTCCATCCAGAAAGGTCCTGGTGTCCATCCAGCCATGGACGGACACCACCTCGTTGAACATCAAGGGAACCGAGGAAAAGCCGCCCCCGAAGGCGAACAGGTCAATCTTTGCCATCAGGAATGCCAGCGTGAATAATTCTCTCTTAAACAGATAGAGCAGGATTAAGGCCACTACCGCAACGAGGAGTATCCAGGCCAGGGGCTTCGGGGAGAAGGAGTTCTGGCCGTCAAATGTCGCCTTGGTCGGGAAGGTCTGGCGATAATAAAACCCAAGCCCAAATAGCCCGGACAGGAGAATGACACCAATGGGATGGACGCCGAAGCCGAACATTATGGCTGCGGCCAATGCAACCAGCGCCCCTTTCCAGTCGTTCAGCCAGGTTTTTCCGAATGTTAAGGCCGCATGGGCGACGATGGCCACGACCACCGCCTGGAGGCCGCTGAACGCCGAAACGACGGCTGGCAAAGCGTGCGCGCGGGCATAGAGGGCTGAGAGGATCAGCATCAGGATGAAGGCGGGAAGGCCAAAGCCGACAAACGAAGCGGCGGCTCCCCCAATCCCCCGCGAACGCAAGCCGACATAAGCAGCCGCCTGCATGGCCGTCGCCCCCGGAATCATCTGGCAAAGCCCCGCACCTTCGCGGAAAGATTCCTCGGTGAGCCATTCTTTTCCCTCCACGGCCATCTTCCGGATTTCGGCAAGCATGGCAGGACCGCCAAAAGCCGTCAATCCCAACCGGAAAAAGGACAAAAAAATATCGCCGAGCGTTGGTGTCTTAATCATAAAACTCTCCCCATTACTCTTTTTTCTGCCCCGGGATCTTCCTGCCCCCAAGACAAGCTCAAGGGCGCGCTCTGCTGGTCTGATTTTCCCTTGTTTCGATAAATAAAGAGCATACTTCCAAAACTGCGTCAAGATTTTCCTGGGGCGTCTCCCTCATCCGGCGCCTTGAATTTCTCACGGGATATATTGTATGAAGACAAATCATAGCGGAGAAGAGGGCGAAACCATTGCAAGGAGATCTTTCAAGAAGGCAATTTATTCTGACCACTGCAGCCGGCGTGGCGCTTGGGTTGACTGGATATCCCACTTTCCTGCCTGCCGCCGGGGAGGTGGAGCTCGCGGTGATTTCCGGCGAGCCAGCCGCAGCAGCGAAGAAGGCGCTGGCGGTTTTGGGAGGAATCGGGCGTTTCGTCCAAAAAGGGCAGCGCGTGGTGATCAAACCAAACATGTCGTTTGCCAAAACGCCCGATTTGGCCGCAACAACCCACCCCCAGGTTATCGCGGCGGTGGCGCAGGCCTGTGTCGCTGCCGGGGCCAGGGAGGTGTTGGTACTGGATCATACGCTGCAAAGGGCGGAGCTCTGCCTTGACCGGACAGGGATTCGGGATGCGTGCCGTTCTCTCCCCAGCGTCCACGTCCTGGCGCTGCAGGAGCGGCAATTCTTCCGCGAGATACGAATACCGCAGGGGAAGGTGCGCCCGGCGAAAATCCGCTTCCCGAAAGGCCGCAAGGGTTTTTATAAACCTCCCGCGCCGCCCTTTTTTACATGACTTCAAACCTTGTCCAACTGGTTCTGCTTTTTTCCGAAGAGGGCGCGCCGGCGGCAAAGATGACGAGGTCGCCTTTTTTGATCAGGCCGCGGTTTAGCAGTAATTCCTTTGCCTCCTCTATGGCGAGGTGTTCCTTGTCAAACTGGTCGCGAAAAACAGAGTTTACCCCCCAGCGGAGACACAGGCGGTTCATGGTTTCAAAACTGTTGGATATCGCAATTATGCGGGCATAGGGCCTGTACTTGGAGATAATTCTGGCGGTTCTTCCCGCGAAGGTAAAGACTACAATCGCCTGGGCATCGATCTGGCCGCTCATTTCCACTATGGAATGCCCGATCGAGTCAAACAGTTTTTCCTGGAGATCGGAAGGCGAAAGGTACGTGATATTCCTCCGGTCTTCGGCATGCATCTCCGCATTGAGGACAATGTCCCTCATGATTCGAACGACGTCGACCGGGAATGCGCCGACCGAGGTTTCTCCGCTCAGCATCACGGCATCGCTGCCGTCCCAGACGGCATTTGCAACATCGGAGGCCTCCGCACGGGTGGGAACCGGGGAGTGAATCATCGATTCGAGCATCTGCGTCGCAGTTATGACCAATTTGCCGGCGGCGTTGCATTTTTGAATGATGATTTTCTGCAGTACCGGCACATCCTGAGGCGGCAGCTCCACGCCCAGGTCGCCCCGCGCGATCATGATCCCGTCGGCGGCGGCGATGATGGCGTCGAGGTTTTCAACGGCTTCCCGTTTTTCTATCTTGGCAATAACCGGGATGTCTTCGCCCCGGTCGCTGAGCCAGTCTTTCAGTTGTGTGACGTCGGCGGCGCTTCTGACGAAAGACAGGGCGATGTAATCAACCCTGTGCTGCAGCGCAAACTCGAGATCCCGGAAGTCTTTGTCGGTGAGGGACGGGGTCGATAAATTCATCCCCGGCAGGTTCATCCCCTTTTTCGAGGTAACGAGGCCCCCGGCATCGATTCTACAGATGACGCCCTCGCCCTTCTTTTCGATTATAGTCAACTGAATAAGACCGTCATTGATTAAAATCCTGTCCCCAATTGCGGCATCCTGGACGAGTGGCTGGTAGGACGTGGAGATCATCTCCTTTGTTCCGAGGAGATTGTTAGTCGTTATTTCAATCAGCTCACCAGTTTGCAGGAATATGCCCGGTTCCGTAATTTCGCCGACTCTGATCTTCGGCCCCTGCAGATCAACGAGAATCGCAAGCGGGGTGTTTTCCTCGGTGCAGGCTTTATGCAGGGCGTCAAAAACAACTTCAAAAAAGTCACCGCTGCCATGCGACATGTTCAGACGCACAGCGTCAATCCCCGCCCGGATCAATTGACGGATTGTTGCCGCATTCCCGGTGGCCGGTCCTAACGTCGCGATAATTTTAGTCTTGGAGAATTTTGCTGCAATTTCTGCCATTTTCCCTCCTGTTTATTCGCTGCCCCTGGCGGCATTTCGTTGCGATGACGATAATGGGGTTTTCGGGACAACCGAACGTGCTGCAGATCGATGTTTTCCGTGGCGATAAGACTAACATTTGGTGTATAAGGTGTCAAGGCCGTACGCAGTCGCCGTTCACGCTGTTTTGTCACAATAACTTCAAGCGGGAGAAAGGAAGGATGACGATAAAAATTAATTTTTATTGCTGGGCACGCTGAACCACCTGTCGCAAGGCGAAGGAGTTTCTTTCGCAAAAGCAGGTGGAAATCAATGACCGCGATTTTTTCAAGAACCCTTTCAGCCGGGCAGAAATAGTGGAACTGTTGGGGGAAAAGCCGGCGGCGGAGATGTTCAACTTCCGCAGCCCCTCCTTCAAGAAGCTGGGCGTGAATCGGGATAGCCTTGGCCCTGAAGAACTTATCGCTTTGATGCTGAAGGAGCCACGGCTGGTCCGCCGGCCGGTGGTGCGAATCGGGGAAGAGGTATATTTCAGCGCCGACAGGTCAGTCCTGGAGGGTTTGCTTTAACCATAAGCAGCCACTCCTTAGCCACGGGCGGTTAGCGCTTCACCAAGCCTCTTGCGTGCTGATGCACGTCCGGACGCAGTGCAAGGCATTACAGCACTATAACAAGGTCGCTGCTGTCCGCCGCAGGCAATGTTATAAATATATTTGCGCATAGAACGACTTTGGGTATATACCTCTTCGAAACAAGCGTAAATACAATAAAATAAGGAGGAGAAATCGCTATGGCAAAGAAAATTCTGTTTTTGGTTGGCGACTACGTAGAGGACTACGAAGTCATGGTTCCGTTCCAGGCGCTGGCCGCGGTCGGCTACACCGTTGAGGCCGCCTGCCCGGACAAGGCCGCGGGCGACGTGATACGGACTGCCGTTCACGACTTTGAAGGCGACCAGACTTACAGCGAAAAGCGCGGTCACAACTTTGGCCTGAACAAGACCTTCAGCGAAATCAAAGAGGTTGAATACGACGCCCTGGTTATCCCCGGTGGGCGCGCGCCCGAATATATCCGCCTAAACCCGCGCGTGCTGGAAATTACTCGCTATTTCTTTACGACCAACAAGCCCGTTGCGGTTATTTGCCATGGCGCGCAGGTGCTGGCGGCGGCCGGCGTGCTGAAGGGACGTAAATCAACGGCCTACCCGGCAGTGGGTCCCGATGTCGTAAGCTCCGGCGGGGAATATATGCAGATACCCGTTGACAAGGCGGTGACGGAAGGCAACCTTGTTTCGGCCCCCGCCTGGCCGGCCCATCCCGATTGGCTTGCCCAGTTCCTGAAGCTGATGGGCGCGAAGATCGAGTTATAGTCAAAACAATAGGGGCTCTGTCCCTCTTTATATGCTGAAGGTCATTACCGACGAGGCGGCGATCAAGCGTTGCCAGGGACATTTTGTGAGGAGTTTCCGGCCATTTGCGTCCGCCAAGATTCCCGTGCGGCTCGGCCATCCGGGGGCGAGCGAGCAGGCGAAGGTTGTCTGGTCGGAGGACCTCGGCATCTGGCACTTCTCCCGCAAGATTGCCGACAGCCGCTACTGGAATGGATTCGGGAGCGGCCGCCCGGAGCCTGGAAGCGCCATTGCGATTACCTGCGAGATAAATTTCCCCCTCCGCGGCGTTGACAGAAGGATGGGCGGCGCCTTTGCCCAGGATCGCACCGGCCGCCTCTTCGTTGTCCACCGGGGCAAGTTGGGCGGCGGCAGAAAGGGGATCGGGAAATCGCTCTTCACAAGCAGCTACCGGGGAACCTGGGAGGTCTTGGATGACGGGGGCGAGGAGACGCCGGTCGCCGTCATCGGGATTCTGCAATCGCCTCGTTTTGCCAGACATATCGCCGAGTTCGTCCAAAAGATTGCCCAAATCAAGGAGACTGCCGCCGCCAGCTCTGCGCAGGCCGAGCTGCTCTTTGGCGAATTTCGTCTCCATGAAGAGCTGCTCGGCGCCCGCTACCGCGAGCAGGAGAGGGAGACCGGCGCCGAATGCGACCACGGCCTCGTCGTCCGGGATCTGGCCAAAATCATGATGCAGGCCGGTCTGAGGGTGGGAAACGACGGGAACCGGGATTTGGCGGTGATGAACCAGGCCGGCCGGATCCGGGCGGTCTTTCAGATTCGGACGGAAACGACTCTTGCGGAGATTCACGCCGCGGCGACGCAGCTTCTGCTGAGCGGCCTGAGTCTAACCGACAATCCGCTGCTGATATTGGCTCTTCCCCGGTTGCCGAAGTCTTCGCTGATTGACAAATTGAAGCGGCTGAATATTGCCGTCCTGATTTATGAATGGCAGGAAGAACGGGCGCTTTTCCCCGGCCTCGCCTCTCTCCTGCCGGCAATTGCCTCGTGACTGGCCAGTGGGGGAGAAACGATGATTCAAGCTCGGAGAACTCCCTCTGCCCTTCGTGTCATTGCGACAAGCGAAGCTGCGAAGCAATCTGATGGTTTATCGAATACTTACGGGATTGATTCGGCCTATGGCCTTCCCGCAATGACCAAAAATTAAAGCTGTCCCTCGTATAAGGAGAAGTTTATGGAATCAGAAATGCAGCAGTATCTACAGCCTTCAGCGACCATTGACCATGACGACAAAGCGGTTGCCGCCTTTGCAAAAGGACATGCCGGCGATTCGGCAGATCACCGCGAACAGGCGGTCAGCCTCTATTATGCCGTCAGGGACGGCATCCGCTACGATCCTTACTCCATTGACCTGTCGATCGAAGGAATCCGTGCCAGCGCTACATTGAAAAGCGGCCGCGGCTGGTGCGTGGCCAAGGCGATTCTGCTGGCAGCCTGTTGCCGTACCACGGGAATTCCCGCCCGGCTAGGATTTGCCGATGTACGGAATCACCTGACCACCCAGCGTTTGCGCGACCAGATGAAGACCGACGTCTTTTTGTGGCACGGGTACACCTCTATTTTCCTGGATGGAGGTTGGATCAAGGCCACGCCCGCCTTCAATATCGAACTTTGCCAGCGGTTTCGGCTGAAACCCCTTGATTTCGACGGGCGCAGCGATTCGATTTATCACCCGTTCGATATGGAAGGGCGGAGGCACATGGAGTACCTGAAGTATCGCGGTGAATTTGCCGAGGCCCCGCTTGAGCAGATTGCCGAAACATTCCGCCGTGAATATTTAAAGGATTCTTTCGGGGATCAAGCCGACTTCGAAAGCGACGTAGCGCAGGAGACCGGCGGCTTCTGAAAAAAAAAGCAAAATAAATCCGGCCTCTTTTTACTTCATGCCTTTAACCCTTAAACCGGCCCACCCCTTTTTTCTCGTCGATGTCGCCGGGATACATAACCGCTTCTTGACCGCGTTCCTTGGTGCGGATGCGGATTATCTCCTCCACCGGGGAGATGAAGATGAGTCCGTCTCCCGGTTCGCCGGTATAGGCGGATTTCAGGATGGCGGCGATGGTGTCCTCCAAATTGCGCTCGCTGACAACGATGTTGAGTTGAATCTTCGGCAACATGTCCACCTGATAAGTTCCGGACCGTCCCGCGAGCTTGATGCCGCCCTGCCGGCCATGCCCGCGAATTTCGAACATGTTCATCCCGACGATGCCGATTTCAGTTAAGGCGTCCTTGACATCCGTAATCTTGTCTTCTCGGATGATAGCCTCGATTTTTTTTAACATTTCTGCTCTCCCTAAATATTTATTGAGGAAGCTCCTCTTCGAGCCGGCTTGTCTTATGAATAGGAACGCTCCCCGTGCGAGCTGATATCCAGGCCTACCTCTTCTTCCGCTGCCGTTACCCGCAGCCCGATGCTCGCATTGAGCAGTTTGGCCAGCGCATAGGTAACGCCAAAACTAAAGGCGGCAGTCGCCACTATGCCAATAATCTGAATGCTGAGCTGTCCGGGGTTGCCGAAGAAGAAACCGTTTCCGCCGGCGGCGTTCACTGCTGTTGTCGCAAACAGGCCAGTGGCGATCATTCCCCAGGTGCTGCCCACGCCGTGGCAGGCCCAGACATCCAGCGACTCGTCCCATCTTCTCTTTTCCCGGAAGCGCATGGCATAATAGGAAATTGGCGCTGCTACGGCGCCGATCAACATAGCAGCAAGCGGCGTGACAAAACCGGAAGCGGGCGTTACTGCCGCCAATCCGACTACCATGCCGGTGGCGATGCCCAGGGTGCTGGGACGGCCGTCCAGCCAGGAGAGCAGCATCCAGACCAGCCCGGCGGCCGCGCCGGAGGTGTTGGTGGCGAGGAGCGCATTAACCGCGACGCCATCGGCAGCCAGGGCGCTGCCGGCATTAAAGCCGAACCATCCCACCCATAATAACCCGGCGCCGATCACCGTAAGGGGGATGTTGTTCGGTTCCATGGGGGACTTCCCGAATCCCTTGCGCGGGCCGATGACAAGGGCAAAGGCAAGGGCGGAAAAACCGGCCGCAATATGCACCACCGTCCCGCCGGCAAAATCCAGAACGCCCATTTCCCGGAGCCAGCCGCCCTGCCCCCAGACCCAGTGGCACAGAGGGTCATAGACCAGTGTGGCCCACAGCAGGCTGAAAATCAGAAAACTGATGAATTTCACCCTTTCCACAAAGGCGCCTGTAATCAGCGCCGGCGTGATGACCGCGAACATCATTTGAAAGGCGGCGAAAAGACCATGGGGAATGGTCTTGCTGTAGTCGGCATTGGGCAAAGCGCCAACGCCGCTGAAGCCGGTAAAATTAAGCCCGCCGATGAGCCCCTGGATGTCCTGGCCGAAGGAAAGGGAGTAGCCGTACAATATCCATTGGATGCCGATAAGGGCCATAAAGGTGTAGCTCAAGGTTAACGTGGAAAGGACATTCTTGCGCCGGACCATGCCCCCGTAAAAGAGCGCGAGCGCCGGCGTCATCAGCAAGACCAGGGAGCAGCAGACCAAGAGCCAGGCCGTGTCGCCGCTGTTGATTGGATTGACCATAATTCGTTACCTTTCCTTAAGACGTAGTGATTAATGCCAATTACTGCAAACATAGCAAATATCTTGCCAAATATAAATTACTTGCATTATTAGATAGATAAGATTTACGCTGACATATTATTGGGACGAAATTGTCACTGATTAAGGCAGCAGTACATAATTGTATTAAGATAAAATGGGGGAAAGAACATCTGGCGAAGGCCTCAGAAAGTCTTCCGGGATTTCCCTGATTGAAAACGCAGCCAATTTTCATTAAAGTTATTGACAAAGTCCCGGAAAGGTGTTCAATTTTTACGCGTACGGTACACGCAGGTTCAATCCAGAGGCTTATCTTGCGCAAGCTGCAATCGCCTCTAAAAAAACGGCCGGAGACGCAACAGATATTAATGAAATCATTAGATAATTTTAGTTAGATCTGCCGCTGCCGGCAACCTGGCAGGGGCGGCGGCTTGACCAGACAAGTTGACTGCTTGCACGCATGATTGAGCACGGCGTCAGCGCGATGATACAATACGGAGGAGAGCAATGGCGCCGCGGGTATTGAGCCTTAAGCAGAACAAACAGTTTGCTTCGATACGCGATTTACTCCAGAGGTGTTTAGCCCTGACAGAAAAGTGCTCGGACGCGGAGTCATCCCAGTTTCTCTTCGAACAAATTTCCCATCTTCAGTCCGCTGCGCTTTTCGTCATAGTCGGGGAGGTGAAGGCTGGCAAGAGCAGCTTTGTGAATGCGCTGCTTGGCGAAGAGATCTGCGAGGTTGCGCCTGAACCATGCACGGCCGGCATCCAGGAGCTGGTTTACGGGGAAGAGCGATCAACGACGATCCTCGGAGATCATTGGGAAAAGGTCAGTCTGCCGAAAGAGGTCCTCAAGGAAATATCCATTGTCGATACACCGGGGACAAATTCGATTATTCGCAATCATCAGACCATTACAGAGAAATACATACCAAAAAGCGATCTTGTCTTGTTTGTCTTTCCGGCAAAGAATCCCCATACCGCTACCGCCTGGGATTTCCTGGAACTTGTTCGGAAGGACTGGCGCCGGAAGATAGTTTTTATTTTGCAGCAAGCCGACCTTGCAACGCAGCGGGAACTCGCTACCAACAAAGAGCGGGTGCAGCAGTATGCGCGTGAGAGAAACATACAGAATCCAGTGGTTTTCACTGTTTCGGCCAAGCGGGAAGCTGAAGGCGCATCGGATAGTGGTTTTGCAGAATTTCGGCAGTTCCTGCAAAGCGCCGTTGAGACGGGGGATGTCTGGCAGATGAAGGCCGAAGCGGCGCGGGACACGGCCGGCAAAATTGTCGGCAGCCTGCTGGCGCGTCTGCGGAAGGAACAAGCCGCTGTTGCCGATGACCGGATTTTTTACGCGAATTTAATCGCCCGGGTGGAAGCGCGTCGCGAAAAGGCTAATGCACTCAGACGCTTGGCCGTCGATAGCCTGTGCGTCTCCTACGACCGGCTTGCCACCGGCTTGGAACGCGACTTCGCTGAAGGCTTAAGAGTGGGAACGATCTTGCGCCGGGCTATTCCGTTTGTCCGGGACAAGGATGTCAAGACATGGCTCAAAGAGCTTCATGCCAACTTTGAAAGTGTGTCGAAGCAGGAGATTGACGCCGAGTCCGCGCGAGTGTCGAAGGACATTTCTGATGAGATGATGACGATGTTCAGCGAGTTGACTGAGGCAATTGCCCATCGCCGCAATACCGTAAGCGAGAGTTTTTCGGCCCGGCATTCCGACCGCGCCGAGATTCTCTTGCGCCTGCAGCAGCAGCTTCAAGACCTGCGCATCGCAGACATTGTTGGCGATAAGGGGATTCAGGGGTCTGACATAGGAACGCTATCCCTGGCCGGCGGAGGGATCGCGGCGCTGGGCGCAGTCATTGCGTTTGCCACTCAACTGGTGGTGCTTGACATCACCGGCGGCATCCTGGCGCTGGTTGGCGCCGGTCTCATCGCTGTGACATTGCTCTGGAAACGGTCAAGCATCGTTAAGGATTTCTCGCAGAAACTGGAACAGTCGCGCCAGGAGTTCCGGGATCGCCTGGATAAGGAGATTGCCTTGATCTTCGGGAAGCTTTTTGTGGAAATTGAGCAACGCTTGCACGAACCGGTGGCAGCCCTCAATGCAGCCGATGACCGCTTGACTCCGCTTGTCGCAGAGGCGCAGCTTGTTGAGCAACTGGCGGGCGCGGTTTTTGATTGAAGTATAGCCGAACAGGATGGCTTCTGCACGGCCTTGGGCGGCTGCGGAGCTTGGACGAGTTAGCGTTGCCGCTTACAGAAGGGAGAATCAATGGAAACTACGGTGATCACAGAAAGAGAGAGGTCGGCAAAAACCCTTACGACAATCATTTATGCGCTGTATGCTGCGTTTTTTCTGGCCGGCATCACCGCCATCTTTGCGATCGTGATCAACTACGTCAAGAAGGATGATATGGTCGGAACATTTCTGGAAAGTCATTTTCGCTGGCAGATTCGCACCTTCTGGTTCGGGCTGCTGTGGGGCGTGCTGGGAGGAATCACCATGCTGATCGTTGTCGGATGGTTTGCGCTTGTCGCCGACGGCATCTGGATTATTTACCGCATAATCAAAGGCTGGCTGCGGCTTAGCGAAAATAAGCCTATGTACGTCGTCTGAAAAGTCAAGCGGGATGAACCCAGGCGGCCCCGCCCTCATCCTTGAAGGAAGGGGGCGGGCATCTGATGAGGGCGCGAAATTTATGGTCGCGCTGAATAGTTACCGTTATTTTTGAAATTTTTCTTATTGTCGAGGAGGCACTGCATGGACCGGATACTTATCGGCAAGGAACGCGCCGTCGTTAGCGCCTCCGTCTGTCGCTGGCGCCGACAAGCTGGCACTCAGAGGTCGTGCGGCCGGATTATCACCTTGAGGGAATCCTCGCCGGACAGAACAAGCTGAAATCCTTCCTGAATACGCGAAAGGGGCAGGCGGTGGGTGATCATGTCCCCGATTTCCACGGTGCGGCTTGCGAGCAGAGACATGGCGTGCGCGATATCGGGCGGGCCGCAATAATATGAGGTTAAAATCCGTATCTCTTTCCTCCAAAAGTCGTTCAGGGGAATCGTTACCTGTTTTTCCGGGCTCGGCACGGCGAAGAACGCGACCGCTCCCCCTTTGTCCACTGATGCCCATGCCTGGTTTATGACCGACAGAGGCGACGCGCAGACAATGACGACATCGGCTTTTTTACCGTTCTGCCTGACGACTTCCCCGGGAACATCGCCGTTCGCGAGCAGCGCGATATCCGCGCCGTTTTGCGAGGCAAGGGCAAGTTTCTTTGGATTGATGTCCGTTGCAATTACTCGACATCCCCTGGCTTTGGCGAGCTTGACGTGCAAAAGCCCGGACATGCCGCATCCCATGACCATGACCGTGTGGCGCTGCTCAATGCCCGCAAGCCTTTGTGCATGGCACACACAGGCGAGAGGCTCGATGAAGGTGCTTTCCTCAAAGGAGAGGCACTCCGGCAGCAGATAGGCGCCGCGCTCGATCAAGACCTTGGGGACGAGGATGTACTCGGCAAATCCTCCCGGCAGGCGCTCCTGTACCTCGGTGCAGAGCGGATATTTCCCGGCCCTGCAATAGTCGCACTTAAGGCAGGGCACTTTGGGCGCGATGAAGACGCGATCGCCCACCTGGAATTTCGTCTGCAAGCTGCCGACTCGGACCACTTCGGCGCCGATTTCGTGTCCCGGCGCCAGGGGGGCGCGCGGCAGCCTGTACCATTCGACAATATCGCTGCCGCAGATGCCGCAGGCATGGACCTTGACGAGCATCTCTTCGGGCCCGGGCGCAGGCGTATCCACTGCTTGAATCCGAATGTCCGAGTTGTTGTGCCAGATGGCAACTTGCATCACGCTTCACCGATTCTTGAGCGAGCGGTAGAGCGCGAAGGCCTTTTCGGGCGTCTCGTTTTCGTGCACCACGGCTCTTACCGCCTGAATCATCGCCACCGCATCGTCGGACTGGAAGATGTTGCGGCCCATATCCACGCCGGCGGCGCCCTGCTGCACGGCTTTATACGCCATGGTCAGGGCGTCGAGTTCGGGAATCTTCTTCCCGCCTGCCATGACGATGGGTACCGGACAGGAAGCAGTGACCGTCTCAAACCCCTGTTCCACATAGTATGTCTTCACGTACTGCGCGCCCAGCTCAGCGCAGATACGGCACGCAAGCCTGAAATACCGGGCATCCCGCGCCATGTCTTTGCCCACTGCGGTCACGGCCAGCGTGGGAATGCCGTACCGCGTGCCGGCGTCCACCAGCTTCGTCATGTTGATAATGGATTGGCGCTCAAACTCGCCGCCGATGAACACCTGCACGGCCAGGGCGCAGGCGTTGAGGCGAATCGCGTCCTCAATGTCCATCGCGATCTCCTCGTTGGACAGCTCCTTTAAAATGCTGGCGCCGCCGGATGCGCGCAGCACAATGGATTGCGATAAGGAGGGCGGAATGACCGTGCGCAGAATTCCCCGGGTCAGCATCAGCGTGTCTGCGTAAGGGGCGAGGGGAACAATGCCAAGGTCGATGCGCTCGAGCCCGGAGGTGGGGCCTTGAAAATAACCGTGGTCGATGGCAAGCATCACGGTGCGGCCGCTTTGGGGATTGAAAATGCGGGCCAGGCGATTTTTCATTCCCCAACCCAGAGAATTAGCCCCCTTCAGAAAAAATCCCTCGGTGGACTGGGGGGTGTTCAAGCCAAATTTCTCGGCCTCTTTTAAATCGTCGATATCGGGCATAGTGCCTCTCCTTATTTTTGAAATGAAACGCCCACTTCCTGCAGGGGTCGCGGGGATTGATTCAGTTTTCTCTCCCGAGAATGCTACTCGAACCACTCCGGTTTCATGTGCACGGTGAGACCGTCCGCGCTTTCCCGCAGGCGGGGGGCGATGCCCTTTACCTTCGGGAGTTCATAGGCAAAAAAGTAGCGGCACGTTTGCAGCTTGCCCCGGTAGAAATTAGCCTCCTCCTCCGTGGTTGCCCTGCCGAGCGCCTCGGTTGCCTTCAGCCCCTGCAAGAGCCACTGCCAGGCGATCGTGACGATGCCGAAGAGCTCAAGATAGAGGGTGGCATCGGCCAGAAACAGCTCGATTTTGCCTTGCAGCGCTATGCCTGACAAAGACATAGTAATTTCTTTAAGAATTTCGACTGCTTCGGCAAGGGAAACGGCGCATTTTTCGCATTGTAAACATGAAGCTTCGCTTTCGGGAACAGCCTTGCCGGCGGCGATTGTCTTTTCCAGTTCGGCCAGAAACAACTTAAACGCCTTGCCGTTTTTCATTATCACCTTGCGTCCCAGCAGGTCCATCCCCTGAATGCCGGTCGTTCCCTCGTGGATCGGGTGGATCCGGACGTCGCGGCAGTACTGCTCCAGCGGAAACTCATCGCAGTATCCATACCCACCGAGGCACTGGAGCCCCTGGCTGACCGAGAGGATGCCCATCTCCGCCGGATAGCTCTTGGCGATCGGGGTGAGCAGATCGAGGAGCAGTTCGTAATGTTCTTTTTCTTCCCCTGCGGTGACAGCGGACAAATCTACGTACTGGGAACACTGAAAAATAAGGGAGAGCGACCCCTCGACAACGGCGCGCTGGAAGAGGAGCATCCTTTTTACATCGGCATGTTCGATGATCGGCGATTGCGGCGTCAGCGGATCTTTCGCCTGCACCGGGCGGCCTTGCGGCCTCTGACGGGCATATTCGAGCGCCGCGTAGTAGGCTGCCGAAGCAATCGCCGCCGCGCCCATGCCCACGTCGATTCGGGCCTCGTTCATCATCTGGAACATGCACGAGAGCCCCCGGTTGGGTTCGCCGACCAGCCAGCCGCGGCAGTCTTCATTATCGCCGAAGGCAAGCTGGGTGATCGGGGCGCCCCGGTAGCCGAGCTTGTGATAGATGCCGATGCAGGCCACATCGTTGGCGGCCAGACCTCCATCCGCCTCCGGTCTCAGTTTGGGGACGACGAAGAGCGAAACCCCCTTCACGCCGGGAGGCGCCCCCTCGATCCGGCCGAGGAGCAGGTGAACGATGTTTTCCGTCGATTCGTACTCGGAGCAGGAGATAAAGATTTTCTGCCCTTTTATTTTATAGAAGCCCTCTGTGGTCGGAAAGGCAGTGGTCGCGATATCCGTCAGGGAGGATCCGGCCTGCGGCTCTGTCAGCGCCATTGTTCCCTGCCACTCACCCGCAAACATCTTCGGGACATAAGTTTTAAGCAGTTCTGGAGAACCGAAAGAGGCGATCAGTCCGGCGGCGCCGGTCGTGAGAAACGGATAGACGGAAGCCGAGTAGTTCGCAGCGCCAAAGATTCCCCGGAAGGCGGTCATGATCATGCTCGGGATCTGCTGGCCGCCCATTTCATACGAAGCCTGCGCTCCTATCCAGCCCCCCTCGCCGCAGGCCTTCATGATCTGCGCGGCCAGTGGATGGACAAAAACCTTTCCGTCCCTGAATTCCGGCGGTTGCTTGTCCATCTCGCTAAACGCCGGGAAAAGCATCTCCTTGCCCATTCGCATGGCCGTATCAACAACCATGTCGAAGGTTTCTTTGCCATGATCTTCAAAATACGGGTATTTTGTCAGGGCAACCGCGTCGAACACCTCATACAGCAAAAAATGCAGATTTCTGAGGCTGATGAATTTTTCGGCCATGATGGAATTTCGCCTCCTTGAGAGATAAGATCAGACATTACGGACCATATGTCATTTGTTTATTAACACGGCGCCCGACGCTGGGCAAGCCGTTTGTGGCGCCCGCGTGAGAAGGTAGAGGAGGTTTTCTTCTTGACACATTTGTTCAGGCAGTGCTATTGCTCCCTCCGAGCTGCCATTTCGCAGTAAAGTGTTTCACACCATTTACGTACAGTTAATAAAGTCCCCTTTGTCCTTCCGGCAAATACCGGAAACCGAAGGTTAATGTTCACAAACCGAAGGTTAATAGCCCTAAACCTTGAAGGCACGGAGAATGGACGGTTGGGGGTGATTGGCGAAAACGCTGGCTGACATAAACAAAGATAAGGAGTGGAGCTATGGGACTGAAGGACTTTACCGTTTATGATGTTTTCAGAAGGAATGCCGGCTTTTTTCAGAACAAGCCGGCGGTTGTTTTTGAGGAGCGGAAAATAACGTTCGGCGAATTGCTGGCCATGGTTGATCGGGCGGCGGGGTGGTTTGCTCAAGCGGGAATAAAGAAGGGCGACCGGGTGGCCGTCCTGAGCAAGAACTGCCCGGAGTTTCTCGTCTTGGCGGGAGCGATCGCCTCATCCGGGGCGATTTTGGTGCCGATCAATTTCCGCCTCTCCGTTGAAGAAATTGGGTACAATCTTGAAAATACAAAACCGATGGCGGTATTTGTCGATCCCGAATATCATGAAACGATTAGCAGCATCAAGGCTGGTTACCCCGAAGTGAAAACCTGGGTGAGCATGAATGCGTCAGTCAATAACGGCTTCACCCCCTTTTCGGCCCTTTTGGAATGCGGCCCCGCGCCGGCTGCGGACGTGAGCGGCGATGATCCGTTTGTCATCATCCACACCGCGGCGGTGCAGGGAAAACCGCGCGGGGCGGTTCTCAGCCACGGCAACATGATTTACGGCGGACTGCAGAGCATGGCCGCGATAGGCCTTTCGCACAGCGATGTTTACCTGAACATTCTGCCCCTGTTTCACATTGGCGGTCTGATTGCGGCGTTCACGACTATGCATGCGGGCGGGGTCAACTTGATCGTGCCGAAGTACGATCCGGTGGAATGCGGCAAGTTTATTGACAAGAAACAGGTGACCATAATCGGCGATTTTCCGCCAATCTTGGGCCAGTTGCTCGATGCCCGAGATGCCGGCCACTGCACGCTTGCCTCGCTGAAGAATGTCTATGGGCTGGAGCGCCCGGAGACCATCAAGCGTTTCGAGGATTTGGGCACTGGTAACTTCTGGATGATCTACGGGCAGACGGAAACGATGGGGATTACCTGTCTGGCCAGAAACGCCGACAAACCGGGATCCGCCGGACGACCGGGGTTGTTATCCGATGTCATGATTGCCGATGAATTCGACCGTCCCGTCGCAACAGGAAAGGTGGGAGAGATACTGGTTCGGGGACCGCTGGTCTTTCTGGGCTACTGGGGCGAAGAGGAGCTTACGGCGCTTACGTTCCGGGAAGGGTGGCACCATACCGGCGATCTGGGGCGCCTCGATGCGGAAGGATTTCTCTGGTTTGCCGGCCGCAAGGCGGAAAAAGAGCTAATCAAGCCGGGCGGCGAGAATGTTTACCCGATCGAGGTGGAGAAGGTTGTCCTCGAACATCCCGACGTGCTTGAGGTTTCCGTCATCGGCGTGCCCGATCCGAAATTCGGGGAGGGGATTAAGGCGGTCTGCGCGCTAAAGCCGGGCGTCAAGCTGATGAAACAGGAACTAATCGATTTTGTCGCCGCCCGGATCGCCCGTTATAAAAAGCCGAATTATGTGGAGTTTGTTGAGTCTCTGCCGAAGAAGGAAGACGGCTCCATCGACCGGAGCAAGGTAAAGGAACTCTACGGATAGCGATTCATAGTTCTCGCTGCGGGAGATTTTCGATCCCCCGCAGCCGCGTGACAGGGAAAAGCCCCTGCTTATAGGCTTCTGCGCAGTACCAGTGCGGCGCCCAGAGATCATGGTCTCTATAGTAATTCTGCGCGATGCAGCTTCCGAGGCAGACGTTTTTGAGAAGGCATTCTGCGCAGATCCCCTGAAATCGCGAGGGAAGTCCGGCGCGGATATCCTTCAGCACCGGGGAATTTTCCCATACCTCTTTAAGTGAGTCCTTACCTGCGTTGCCGAAGACAAGTTCCAAAACGGTCTCGCCGATGCCGCAGAGGGCGTAGGCGCCGCTGGCAAGCACCCCCAGAATGCCTGATATCCCGCAGGTGTGGCAGCCGTCGCCGGTTCTGGCGTTGAACATTCTTCGCATAGAGCGAAAGGCCGGCGGGTGGTCGTAGTATAAGCTAAGGCTTGTCGTCTTGGACAACTCTTCGTCCACCCATTTGCCGAGCGTGATCAGCTCCGCGATATCAATCGTTTCCCCGGAGGCAAACATCCGCTCGCCCCGCGCCGTCGGTTGGAGGACGTTGAATTTGACGGAGCCCGCGCCGAGCGACTCCGCCATGCGGACCAGCGGTTCGAGCTGATCCTTATTTCTCCGCATAATCGTCATGATGATCTGGGGATGCAGCCCCACCCTGACCAGGTTTTGGACGCCGGCTATGGTCTCGTCAAAGCATCCCTTTTTACCCCTGAGCCATTCGTGAACCTCGGGATCGGGCGAGTCGATGCTGACCGAGACAAAGGCGTTTCCCACCGAAGATATTTGTTCGGCAATTTCGGCAGAGCACAAGATGCCGTTCGTTTCCACGACCAGGCGCAATCCCCGTTTTTGCACGGAAGCAAGCAAAGCGCCTATCTGGGGATGAAGCAGCGGTTCCCCGCCGGTGAATTTTACCCCATTTATCCCCAGCGGCCCAGCCTCATCGAGAATCTTCGAGAATAAAACCGGGTCCAAATAGGACGATGCCTTGGCTTCCGCAAGGTAATGCGGTTCTATCCAGCAATGGCGGCAACGCAGATTGCAGTCGCTGGTCAGATAAAAATAGAGCTGTCGCAGCGGGTAATATGGCTTTATATCGGGCGATATATTGGTCATTAAACGGTCTCCGACTCTTGAGGAAGGCGCCGCTCCGGCAGAAGTCCCCCCTGCTGCTCAAAAAGGCGCAGGCAGGCGTCCGGACTCGGGCGATTGACCTCGCCGGTCAGATTGTAGGAAAGGGCCGGGCAGTTGCCGGTGCAATAGTCCTGGTAAGGGCAGTCTTGACAGAATGCAAACGAGGCAAGGGGAATGAGTCTGCGGTTTCTTAATGCCCTCAAGGCCGGATGATTCTGCCAGAGGTCGCAGAGATCATCGCGATTGATCTGCCCCAAAACTATATGGCCCAACTGTGAGCACGGAACATACGCCCCGTCCGCCCGCACTGAAAGACTCTGAGACGGGCATCCGCAACCGGTCAGCAATCCCCTTCCTGCCATCCGCGGCTTTCCCTCACGGCTGGCCTCCTTCATCTCGGCCCACATGCGCGCGTCGGCAAGAGGGCCGGCGGCGGCGCTGATGCGGTTGCCATATTTATCGATGAGGCCAAGCAGCGTTTCCATCGCGAGCGAGCGTTCGGCGACAGTCAATTGCGTCTGTTCGGTATTTTTCCGACAGAGGCCCATATACGAGGCGGCGTTGGTTGAAAAAGAGGGCAGGCCAATCTCTTCAAGGAGCAGTGAGGCGATTGCTTCCAGTTCGTGGACATTTTTACGGTGGATCGTGACGCGCACCGTTACCGGCAGATTGAACCTCTGTAATGTTCTGATCCCGCCTAAGGCCTTGACAAAATTCCCCTCGCCCCGAAAGGCGTCATGGGTAATGTCAAGCGCGCCGTCAATGGAAACCTGGACGGAGTTGCAGCGGCCGGTCGCGGCGAGAAAAGCTGCCATCTCCGGGGTGATCAGGGTGCCGTTGCTGAGAATCGCAAAGCGCATCCGGTTTTCCACGATCGAGGCGATTATTTCCTTAAGATCCTGCCGATAAAAAGGCTCGCCACCGGAAAGGGTGACATTCATTACCGCGCAACGCTTAAGCTCCGCAAAAAAACGGCGCCACTCGTCTATCGGCAGATCCCGGCCAACGTCTCCAGGCGCCGAGAAATGGCTGCAATAGGTGCAGCGCAGGTTGCAACCATTGGTGATCTCGATATCAACAGAGCGGGGCGTTTTCATCAGGGAGCGCGTCATGTCGCGATTTCTCCGTCCCCGGCGGCGAGGCCAAGTCTGACAATTTCCCGGACAAACTCTTCTACCTGACTTTCCACCTCAGCCGGCACGTCCTCAGCCGCTTCCCTGACTGCTTCTGTTATTGTCGCCAAGGTCTGCTTGCCGTCAAGCAGTTTCCAGATGAAAACCCCCAAAGGGTTCAGCGTAAAGGTATTGCCTGTGTCGGGATTAAACAGCAGCGCCCAATCGTCAAACTCCTCTCTGAGGACGATCAAAGGGTTGGCTGTCATTTTTATGTCAGAGTATTCACTCACCAGTAATTTCTCCGTATCCGGCTTGTTCCCCGTCTTTTTAAAAGGCGGGACGGCAAGTTTCATTTGATGTAAAATTTTCAGTTCTTTTTCTTTCGGCAATTTGCTATATTGACCTCCGGAAAAAAGCAAGTTCTATTTTGCCGTTCTGTATTGGGTCCCTTGTAAAAAAGGCGCCGTGGCTGGTTGGTGTTTGCCTGTGCGATCTGGATATTTATGAATGTTTTATTTGTCTGCACCGCAAATATTGTCAGAAGTTTTATGGCGGAGGCCATACTTACGAACAAACTCAAAAAGAAGGGGAGAAGGGATATAGCCGTTTCGTCTGCTGCTCTGATCGACATGAAAGGGAAGCAGGCAGATCCGTTTGCCGTCAAAATACTTGAAGAAAACGGGATTGAGGGAGGCAGTCATATCTCGAAGTTGCTGACGGATGACATGGTTGTCAATGCGGATTTAATCGCGGTTATGGAGGATGAGCAGAGAAGGCATCTGTGCGAAAGATACCCTGACGCGGCAGCAAAGATACGGCTTCTCAAATCTTTCATAAAAGGATATCAAGATGTTGACTCAGACATTAAGGATCCTTACCACTTGACGATCTACCATTACCGGCTCTGTTTTGCGGAGATTTCCATGGCCGTAGGCGGCATGCTGGGGGTATTATAAAAAGCGGCGTTTTTTCAGGCAAGAGACTCTCTCGGGAAATATCTATTGACTTCATGTCGGTGCGAGGCGTAAGCAAAAGAGTAGCTTAGAAGGCAAGGCGCTCGTTTCTGCCGGGAGACCTTTGAATTTTGTCATTTCGAGGAGCGTTAGCGACGAGAAATCTTAATGCTCGTGCATAGTTAAAGATTTCTCCCTTCGGTCGAAATGACAATATTGGCAGTTATTCAAAGGTCTCGCCGGGCGATAAAAACGAAGGGGTTTACTGATGAAAAGGGCAAGGAGAAATTTTCTGGCGGTTTTAGGCGGGGTTGCTGTGATGCTGCCGACGACGAAGTTTCCAACACCGGCAAATGTTTATGAGCACCTGAAGGGCTGCTGGAGCTGGTATGAAACGGAGGATTTGTTAAACGGAATGCCCGTCAGAAAAAGCGGCGTTTCGCTTTACGGAAACGTACATGGAGCGGTTCTTGCCGATGCCGGAAGGGACGTGATGCGGCTCAACCATACTGCCACCCGCATCTGGGAGCTGTGCGACGGGAAAAACAGTCCGGAAGTTATTGCAAAGACAGTTAGCGAGGATTTCGCTGTATCGCCAGGCGTTTGTTTTAAGGACGTGGTTATTGCGCTCCGCACCTTCAAGCGACAGGGACTGATTATTTGTTGAATAAGGCAACGAAAAAGACATTCCCTCGCCGAAGCGAGGCGGTTAAAGTACACTGTTTTTGTGTTTGGGGAGAAGTCCTATGACAACTAAAAAGAAATTGCCCTATGAACCGCCGGTGATTATTGATTTAAGCGGGAGTGTTGCCTACGCAGACTCAGAAGAGTGCCGCAGCGGTTCCCGGGCGTCACAGCAGTGTATGAGCGGCGCAAACGCTGCGCAGAATCAGTGTAAAAGCGGGGCCTCGGCGCAGAAAGAACAGTGTATGGCCGGCGGATCGCCGGGGCATCAGTGCTTATCTGGTTCAACTGCCCTGGGCGGAAAATGCGAAAACGGCAGCGTCGCATCTTACACATGCACAAGTGGCAGTTCCGCTCAATCAAGCAATTGCAAAAGCGGTACTGTGGCAATATCTGAGTGCAAATCAGGTTCGGCGGCTGGAGATGAGTGCAAATCAGGTTCGGCGGCTGGAGATTGTTGCAACTCGGGAAGCTTTGGCAAAGAAAACGACTGATCAGAATAAGCAATTTATGCCGCGGTGAACCGCTTTGATATGTTTTCATCAAAGCAATTAACTGCCAGTACGGTAAATCTTTCTCTACAAAAGCGAAAGAAAACCGTCATTTTTCTGAAAATCCATGTCGAACGAGGGGATTGCAGCGCACAAATCACAGCAGAAATTGAAGACAGCGGTTTTTAATTCCCGATCCATCAAATCGAAATAATGGATATGGAGCGCCAGCAGCTCCGCCATTGCTGATTGCCGGTTGCGCGGATGCAGCGCAAGCCGTTCCGCTTTTTTCAGAAAAATGATCCTCTCCAGCGGGGCTTCCTGCCGGTGATGGGTTTCCCCTTTTTTTTCGAACATGTTTACCTGGGAAAAAGGCGACGGATGGATTTGGAAATGCCCTCCCCTATTTTCAACGACGGTGGCATCATCGGAAAGCACATCCCCTGTTGGAACGAATCCCGCCACGGTGCTTTTCCCGGCGCCGGATATCCCTAAAAACAGATTCCCCTGCGCGTTGATCCGCAGACCCGCGCCGTGCGCAAGCAGTTTTTTCTGCGCAGCCATTAGAAATGACGTAAATATAAACAGCAGTTTGTACAGGCTGCCCATGAGAAGATTTTTACCCTTCGAGCGGAAAAGGAAGATATGGGCTGAGCGGGAATGGACATTGTACGCAAGCACGCCGTTGAAGAATCCAACCAGCAGGGTTTTTTCCGATACCGGATAGCGCTTGGCGACATGGTTGATGATGCGCGTCGTTTCCCTGTCTATTGTTGTCGACAGCCTGATAGGTTCGGCCCTGAATTTGCGTAGCGTTACAGAATGCTCATAGGAAAGAGAAACAGTTACGGAATTATCGCTTTGGGGGATCAGAAAGCCGCGGAAGAGCCTCTGGAGCGGGTCTAACAGGGGAGCTGCTTTTTCATCTCCGCTTATCGCCACGGATATTCCGGCGATGACAATGAGCAGTTTTTTCATCTACGTTGGCAGTTCCCATTCGGCGACCACGTCAACAATATTAAGGACGTTGTTGGTTGACAGGTCCGTGTGTTCTTCCGCTACGCTCCGATTGCCCAGGCCGTCGAAAATAATTCTTACCAAGGGTTTTACTGGTTGCGACTTGTTAGTTTTTATCACCCGGCCGATGGCGCCGTTGTTTAACTTAACGTAACTGCCAACCGGATAAAGCGACATCTCGTCGAGAAAAACCTTGAGAATCCGGGGCGCAAACAATCGCTCTTTCGCTTCAATCAATTGTCTGACGGAGGTAAATTGCAACAGCGCCTTTTTATGGGGACGATTATGGGTCATTGACTCATACGAGTCACAAATACCTATTATTTGGGCATATTCACCTATCTCTTCACCCTTTAGTCCCTGCGGGTAGCCTTTTCCGTTCTCCCGTTCGTGGTGCTGATAAACCGCCTCGACAACGGCGGGGAAGTCCTTCTCGAAGGGCAGCAATATATCGCGGCCGTTTTCTGGATGTTTTTTTATGGCTGCAATCTCCTCATCCGTCAGACTGCCAGTTTTGCCAATTATGGCATCCGGAACAAGAAACATTCCTACATTTTGCAGAAGCGTAGCCAAGCCCAGTTCCGTAAGCCGCTTCCGGGGATAATTCAGGCGCAATCCTATTTTAAGGGCATAGATCATGGTGTGGATCGGCTGCAGGATATAATAGTCCTGCTCGTTGGCAAAATTGAGCATCATCGGATTAATGCCGGCGAGAACTTCCGGTGAATCTACTATGTTGGCAATCATCTGGACAGCGGGATCAAGTCCAATGCCAGCGCCATCCCTTATGCCGACGCGGACATCCATCATATAGTCCTGCAGTACTGAGTAAATGGATTCCGCATCAAGACTACTCTTTAAGGCAAGTGTTTTTCCGCCGTTCCTGGGGGCTGTGGGCTCATCTACTGCAGCTGATTCGGGGGGAGGAGAGGGCGTGGCGCCGAAAATCTGGCTGAAACGAAAGGGCGTGGCGCTGCGGTCGCCTTCTGCCTTGGGTGTTTCATCTTGACCTCTTACGGTATCGGTTGCTCTCATAATAATCGCCGGCATCTTTCCTTATCTATTTTAGTGTTCACGAAATCATGACAATTTATCCGTGTCTGCAGATTCTCTTTTCAAAAAGGACATCTCCAGCATGCTGGTCAGAAAACTCTGAATGTCCTGTTCCAGCCGTTCACCGGGAGCGTTATAAGCAGCGGCCAATTGAGCCGTTATCTCCGCCTCGGTATTGCTGCCGTTGCAAAGCTCAAAGAGCAGCGCCCCGGTCCTGTTGGCATACACGAGCTTTCCGGAATCTGGATCAAACAGGTAGGCGCCGTCGCCTTCTTTTCGAAAAATTATTCGCTCATTGCGAATCAAGGTTGTTTCTTCTATTGTACGCCTCTTTAAAAAACAATGTGTGCTTATTCCTAAGTTTACACGGACTCAATATATAAATATGCAACTATTTACAAGAAAAAAACGATATTGTTTATAAACCCCCATGCCCGGGGGGCACAACGAAGCATGAAAATCCCCCCTTGCCCCCCTTTGGCAAAGGGGGGATGGGGGGATTTTCATATAAAACTCAACTCAGTCCACTACACAATTCTAACTGCATTCGGAAGCCTCGGTAAATTACCGCACTTTTTTACAACAGGCCGGTTCGGCAATAAAAAATGGCGATAAGCAATGAGATCTTTGATTTTTGTCATTTCGAGGAGCGTTAGCGACGAGAAATCTTAATGCTCGTGAATAGTTAAAGATTTCTCCCTTCGGTCGAAATGACAATATTGGCAGTTATTCAAAGTCTCGCAATGGCAATGGCCAAAGGCGTAAATCTGCCATTTCCGCAACACTTCCGGGATTCAGTCTGCATAATGACAGGCAAAGCAGTTACCGGTAATAATCGCCGTGCAGTGAATCCACAAGAAAAGGAAGGAAAAATACAGTCAGCAGCGATACGGCGATGCAGATAATCAAAACGGCGATGCCCCTCTTTCCCTTCCAGCCGAAGAATCGGCGCAGGTGCAGATATACCCCCAGCAAGAGCCAGGTTATGAGCGACCAGGTTTCAATCGGATCCCATCCCCAGTATCTTTCCCAACTTTCGTGGGCCCAGAGTGCGCCTGTGGCAATGGTAATTGTCCAGCAGCAAAAAGCGAAGGCCGTGATTTTGTAGATATAGTCGTCCAGAAGCTCCGCGGCGGGAAGCGTGGCCATAAATCGCGCCTGACTCCTCCTGCCCTTCAGCAGGTAGGTAACGATCAGCGCAATAGCGATGCAAAATGCGCCCACGGCCAGCTTTGTAAAAAAGACATGGGGGAGAACCCAGAGGCTGTTAAAGCTCGCCGGAAGCATCTTGACAGCCGTCCCGGACCAAAGGGCGGCCAACGTCGCGAAAAGGGCAAGCGGCGCCACGAAAAGGCCGGAGAAGCGAATCTCCGGATGGCGGCGCGAAAGGTACAGAAACTGGCCAAGCATCACCAGGGCGCTTGAGGAGAGGACTTCATATCTGGTCAGATACGGACCGTGGAAGACATAAGACCACCTCACCAACAACGCAAGGGTCTGGGGAAGCAAGCCGGCCAGGATGAACGTCATCCCGCAGGCAAGAGACTTGTTTTTGCCCAAGATCGTTCCCCGAAAGAAACAAAGCGTCGCCGCCAGATACGCTGTCATGGCAAGCCAGTGGAGCATGATTTCATATTTAGCAAGGAGGGCGTTTCCCATGAATTATCGTCCTGTTCCAGGGCTGCCGCCGGGCAGGCCTTTTACCATCCCCACAGCGTCTGCGAGCAGAATGTTTTTCCCAGTCCTGGCTTTAACTGACACGCCAACAACAAAAATTCCCTCTGCTCCTTTCGTTGCGGATACAAGAACCTCCTGCGGGGAAAAAAGAAAAATAATTAATATTCCTATAGTATTGAGGAGGAATCCTCCGTAAACGAGGGATGTGAAACTGTTTTCGGTCAGCCTCAGGCCGCTCCAGTTCCTTATCTCCTCAAATCTGAACCGCGACTCTCCGACCAGCGCCTCCTCGCCCGGCTTCAGGACGGCCCGGCCCGCCTCTTTTTCTCCTGTCATGAATCTTAACTGTAATGAGGGATCCAGCGGATAAGGTGAACGTCCGCTCCGATCCGGGGTGAAGGCCATCTCCAGAATGTAGTCCGTCGTCGGGAAATCACTGCGTCCAGTCAGAGGCCTTCCCGCCGGCGCCATATCGAGGGAAAAATAGGTTGGCAGCCCCTCCGTGCCTTTGGTAGAAAGCGATATCTTCAAGGTATAACCGAAATGGGGCGACTGACTGATGGATACATCCCCAATGTCAAATGATTCCCCTCTGGTCAGCGACTTTTTGACGGACAATCCCCGCCGCTCGATTATGACGTCGCTTTTTAGTTCCTTCAACTCACCCGTGTCCCAGTATGAGTGAGAGAGTTTCTCGAGCTGAATGCCGAAGCCCGGATCGAAGCGGCCGCTGAAAATGCCATTTTCGCAACTGAGAAAGTCCTCCTGCCGGCCGGAGAAGAAGTCGCCTTCGATGAGTTGCACGAATCCCCGTTTCTGAACAGCAACTGTCAGCAAGGCGGCGAGGATGAGCAGAAGCATGCCGCCATGGAAGATAACGCCTCCCCAGACATTGCGCCTGTTTTTGAAAAAAATGAGCCCTTCCGCGTTTTCTTGATGATGCGTCTCCCTTTGAAAACCCCGTTTCGCGAAACGCTTTCGCAGTGCTGCCGCATCAAACGCGTCGGTTTGGAAAACGACTTCCGGGGTCAGCGGAAAGAGGGGTGGCGCGGCGGCGCAGGCGCGCCGTGCTTTTCTGAACTGTCCTTGGAGGGATAGGGTTATGGAAAAAAACATTAAAAGGACGAGGAATAGAAACCAGAATGAGGAAAATACCCGGTTCAACTGGAACCAGATCGCCAACTGGTAGCTGACGGGATGCTCCATCCGCCAGGCCTCGAAAAAGGAGGACGGGGTGTTGGCACTCTGGGGAATCAGGGCGCCGGCCAGGCAGGCAATAAGCAGCAGGCAAAGCAGCAGGATCACTGTTTTCGGGGAGGTAAAAAACTTTTTTGTTTTTACGCCCAAAGTGGAAATAGCCAGACTTCTTCCTTTTTCCCAGCGGCGCCGCACTATCAGTCGGCTCCGTTCACAGGGTTGCTGTGCTGTTGCGCTGAAGGCACATAACAAGAGGCTGCGCTGTAGCTGTCCGGTGTGGCGGCCTTCTTGAATCCCCGCAGTTTGCTTTGGCCGCTGTAGGGGGGACCCCAGGGAGGCGACGGGTTGGTATAGGCCATCAACCTCGACACTCTGGAGCCGTGCGGCACCTCGATATGACATTTCAGGCAGGCTTTTGAGGAATGAGGTACCCGGGCATGAACGGTATTTTTCCAGCCGCCGCTATTTATGGGATGACAGTTAAGACAGAACAGCCCGGTCAAACTGCCGCCGAGCGTATAGTAAGTTCCTCCCGCGTTTTTCGGCCAGTATTTATTCGGACCTTTCAGCATGAAGGAGGAATACGAACCGTGCGGTCCCCGGGGGTCGGTGGAGCTCTCACTATCGGCGCCGTGGCAGTCGGAGCAGTACATGGTCTGCGCGCCGACACTGGCATTCCAGGGAGGCAGGAGCTGGGCTGCCGTCAGAGAACGAGGGGCATAGCTTCCCGTCTGGCTGCTCAGGCCCACCTCTACCGGATGGGCGGACTTGTTGCCGGGGCTGAACTCCCACGCCTGGTCGGTGCTATAGGCACTCGACAGGCCCACCCAGGAGGCCAGCGGGGTAACGGAGTTGCGTATGGCGTACCAGGAGTGGCATTTGTAACAGATTTGATACTCCTTAGTGGCGGCATTGAGGGTGGTGTAGGTTGTTCTTGCCGTCCACAGAGGGGTTGTCGTCGGCTCCACGCCAGTTGCGCCGGTCAGGGGGCCGGAATTGGCAACCAGATTGGAGGCGCTACTGACGGTCGCGGGATACCACGAAGCAACCGCCACACGTTTCGGCAAATCCTTCGCCTGATGGGGGTTGTGGCAGTCGCTGCACTCGGCGTGCCGGTTGGCCGCTCCGAGATCGGTAGGATACAGCACATCGAGGTTCCGGTGTTTTCCGGTAGCGGCGACCGGATGAACGATCCCCCGCTGAAAAACCGTATAGATGTTCTTCGCCCCCGAGGCGCCGTGACAGGAGGTGGATGTGCCGTTATAGCAGGTATTTTCCTCAAGTTTTCTCGAAAGATACGGCGTCCCGGCGCCTGAATGCGATTTGTGGCAGGCCGCGCAGGCCGCCTCGGCGACGGTCGCCCCCGGGATGGGCTGCGTCTCGCCGCTGGGGTTGTTAATCGCCCTCGCCGATGTCTGGTGAATGCTGCCGCTCCAGCCTGTCTTGTCGTGACAGGCGGTGCAGAGAGCGCCGCTTGTATTGGAAACAACGAGAAATTTGCCGTTTCCATCATTGTGGGGATCGTGACAGGATGTGCATTCCACATAGCCCTTAATTGTACCGGTAGCTGTCCCGTATAGCTTCACCCCTGTGTAGGGCTTGGGATTGATGGGGGGGGCCGTCGCCTTGAGTTCCATGCCGCGAACGCCTGAACCGAAAACAATAGTCATCCCGCTATCGTATTTTACCGAAACCGGGTGATCGTCCCGCAAATCAGTTCCCAGATATCCCGCCGCCGTACCAGGCATTTTTCCGAAGGCGTCAACGCCGCTCATGGCAATGGGCGACGTCTGTGCAACGGCCCGCACGGTATAGACAGAGCCGATCGCCACCGTGCCGTCATGGCAGGAAAGGCAGAGGCGGGAGCGCTGTCCCACATCGGAAGGCGTGGCGTAACCGGCGCGCGTCAGGTAGTCGCTGGTGTACATGGTGTATGCCGCAGTTGTCACCGTATGGTTCCAGAGGGGCACCCCCGGATTGGCGTTATGGGGAATGTGGCAGAAGATGCACCGCTCCGTTTCCGCCGTGGCCTTGATCGTTCCCGTCCCGCTTACGGAAAGATTGTGTTTAGAACTGGCAAGATTCGCCCCCGCCGGTGCGCTTCCGGCAAAGAGCGCTGCCGCAACTATTATTAATACCCTGTACTTCATCAATACTCCCTGAGATATTGAAATATCTGTATCCTGCCGTTATAGGAATCGGAGACAAATATCCGGTCTTTTTCATCAATAACAATGGCAGAGGGAACGTAAAACTCGCCGCTTTTTGTCCCCCTCTGCCCGAAGACCAGCAGCAACCGACCTTTTTCATCAAAAATCTGTACAGCATCAAAGAGGCCATCGACGATGTAAATGTGGCCATCCCCATCCAGCGCCACCGCTTTCGGATTGGCAAAATCCCCAGTGGAATCACCATGTCTGCCGAATTTAAAGAGGAATTTTCCCGTCTCCGAAAAAACCTGTAACCTCGCATTCAGCGTGTCGCAGACATAAACCCGACCATCTTTACCGATGGCAATGCCCGTAGGATAGTTAAATTCGCCGTCGTTTGTCCCCCTCTTCCCCAATGAGAGCAGTTTTTCTCCCGTCGGGCTGAATTTGAAAATCTGGTGTGCGCGCGTGTCGGAAATCCATACAGAATTATCCAGCGGCGATACAGCGACGGCTGTCGGCCGCAGAAAGGGAAAGCCGGCGGCAAATTCCCCGGTCAAGCCTCCCTTCCCGTTAAAAACAAGCACCTTTTTCATAACCGAATCAGTCACCAGCAGACGGCCATCAATCGTGAAAGCGGCCCCTACCGGCGAGGTCAGCCTTGCCTTCCGGGGAACAATTATTTTATAGTTATTGTCTATTAAATCAAACAGGTGAAACCCGGCAAGGATTACGTCGGTAACGCATATTCGGTCTTTCCGGACAGCGATGGCAAAGGGACGTCTGATCCCCTCCGGCTCGTCGCCGGCAATGAATTCCCATATTTTCTTGAAGAAGGACTTTTTAATCTTAAGATCGGAGGGCCCTCTTACCTCCTGGACAAATCTGATCCTCGATATCTCCGGCGGCGGCGGCCAGGTAAGCTCATCAGCCCATGCCGCATAAGGCAAAAGCAACAGGATGACGATAGTGGAAGCAATTCTTCTCATATTAAAATGCACCTCAAAGCCCGCTCTATCCACCTCTTTGAAAAACGAGCCAATTGCAAAACTCCCAATTCTGTCATTCCCGCCCCCGCCTACGCGGGGGTAAACTCTGGGCGGGAAAACGAAGTTTAATGTTCATAATCCAGGTTGTAACTGCCTAAGATCATGGATGCCCGACAAGAGCATTATGGACATTAAGCTGCGCTTTACAAAACGATTTGCAATTACCTCTAACGACAGTTATCAAGTTTATACTCCGCCATTTTTGCCTTCACGGCATTGTGAAGCTCAAAGAGTTCGGTCGTTGCCATGTTTTTCTTCTCCTCCGGCATGTCGCCATCTCCCAGTAATGCAATCAACACCTGCATCCGTGTCAACTTTTCTTTCAGCAGGGAGACATCGGTGGAATACTTGTCTATCAAATACATATACTGCCGGTGCAGGCGGGAAAAGAGCTTTGCGTCCGCAATAGCCGCCGCCTTTCTGAAATCCAGAGCAGCCAACCGATCGGCGATGCGTTCATAAGACATGAGCTCTTTGGCAATCCTTCTCATCATTATGTCTGATGCAATAATGATGATTATGAAGAATATAACAGAAAACTCCACAAAAAAAAGAATAAGCTTGAACGTTGCCATCTCTGTTATACCCTTAAAGTTGGGATGAATGTAATACATGCTTTCTTCGAAGAAACCGCGAAGCATTATGAAAGAAGCAACCCCGGAAACAATTATCAAAAGAGAAATTATAACAAGAAAAAACAGCATGAATCTTTTCTGAAAATCCTTCTCCACAAAGAAATTATTTCTTCGCCCGTCTATTTTCTCGCCGGTCAGAAAGCTGCCCATTTTTTTAAAAATCTGCTCTGCAATCGACATCGTCCGGTTTCCTCCTTGCCGGTTATTGCGAGGGTGAAGCCCGCGGCAATCCCCCTAGCTCGCCACGCCCCTTAGAGAGCTTTGAAAATCTATACCCTTTTGTCATTCCCGCGCAGGCGGGAATCTATAAGTTCCCGAAAAGACCAGATTCCCGTTTTCACGGGAATGACAATTAACAACATTTCGGGAGAAATTCAATAATTCTATAGAAAATAGTCAAGCCCAAAATGGACATCGTCAATCATGAA